>JAHIPL010000265.1 GCA_018894615.1 Acidobacteriota bacterium
AGAGGAAAACCCGCTTCGATCAGAACTTCGGACAGAAGGGCTCCCTTCTTCGTTTTGAGCTCGGTCCGGAGGTTGGAGATGCGGACAGAGATGGGATTGTATCGTTTAAGTTTACTCAAGGTTGATTATCCTTAGTTCTTCCATCTCTTTGTTCTGCTCTGTCTCTGTCGATTCTAGCAGTCGGATGTCCTATTGTAGCAGTATTTCAAAAAAATAGGAGGCGGCGGATTGAAGAAGAAGATCAAAAAAGCGTGTAGATAAAGGGAGCGATGGCAGATCCCTCCGTCAGAATCAGCAGCGCGCCCAGCAGCACAAGAAAAATCACGATCGGCAGCAGCCACCACTTTTTCCGCTCTCTGAGAAACTGCCAGAATTCCTTCATGATGGACAGATTGCTCATTCCTAATCCTTTTTTGGGGTCAGGTCTGCACATTCCACACTTTAGAAACAGTCTCTATAATACACATTTTGTATCAAAAGACAAGATTTCCCCGGTCTCGTAATCCATCAAAGGTAGGATCGCCATCTGATGTTTCAGTCCTTGCCTGGATATTTTATTCACCCATCTATTATTTGAATTCAATATGCTGAATTCAACCGAATCGGCTATGAACGGATACCAAAAAAAAATATTTTTGAAAAAAAGATGCCTGTCCCCAATTTAGTATTGCTTTTGGTAGTCGGAGGGGGAGAGATGTTGTTCAGGGCGTTTGACCCAGTAGCTCGAAGCGGAAGGATCGATTTTCCGAATTAAAAAATTCTTCCCGAAGAGCTTGGCGAGCAGGCCGACCGGAGTCAGAATCAGGTAAAAAAGTATCATCAGAATCAGGCGTGAGACATAGAATCCGAGCACAACGGCCAGAGACATCCAGAGTTTCTGAAGAGGAAGCAGAATCCGGGGCCAAACGAGGGAGAGCAGAATAAAAAGCCCGGCCGTTCCAGCAAAATACGGCGCTGAGGGTCGGGCCTTCAGGAAGAGAAAAAGGGACAGGGTGCCCAGGGCGGTCCCCATCACCCAGCCGAACTGGCGCAGTTCTCTTTTTTCGCTTTTAATGCTCTTAATTTCGTCCAGTATGATCATCGCTTAATCCAGTGTGAAGGTTTTTTTCCAGTCCGTGTCCTCGAGCCTTTCCGGCTGACGGCTTTTCTCCAGGAGGAAACTCCCCATCAACAGATAGTCCATCTCCGTGCGCATGAAGCAGGTGTAGGCATCTTCAGGCGTGCAGACGATGGGTTCACCACGCACATTGAAGGAAGTGTTGATGATGACCGGACAGCCGTAGGCGCGATCAAAGGCTTCGATCACGGCGTAGTAGAGTGGATTGTCCCGCGGACTGACGCTCTGAATGCGGGCCGAATCATCCACATGGGTGACGGCCGGTATGACGGAACGGGCGACTTTAAGTTTATCCAGTCCCTGTGACGCTTTTTCCGCCGTGGTCATCTCCCGGCATTTGTCTTTCCGCACATTTGCCACAAGGAGCATGTAGGGGCTTTCCCGGTCCAGTTCGAAATAGTCCGTCACCCGGTCAGCCATGACGGAGGGGGCGAAGGGTCTGAAACTCTCCCTGAACTTGATTTTAAGATTCATGACCTCCTGCATCTCGGGAGACCGCGCATCTCCGATAATGGACCGCGATCCGAGGGCCCGGGGACCGAATTCCATCCGGCCCTGAAACCATCCGATCACGTTCTGACTGTCGATGAGGCCGGCCACTGTTCGGGGGATGTCGTTTTTCTCCAGGGGGCGGTAGGGGATGTTTCGTTCATTCAGAAAAGCCTGAATCTCCGCATCGGAAAATTCCGGACCCAGATAGGACCCGCTCTGAGAGTCGTGATCGTGTTCGGGAGACCGCCTGTTTCCTAGAACCTGATGCCAGACAAAAAGGGCTGCCCCGAGAGCGCCGCCCGCATCGCCCGCCGCCGGTTGAATCCAGATCTCTTTAAAGGGCCCCTCGCGAAGGATGCGGCCGTTCCCGACACAGTTGAGAGCGACGCCGCCGGCCAGGCAGAGGTTTTCACTCGGCCTCTCACGATGAAGGTGTCGGACCATACGCAGCATCACCTCTTCGGTGACTTCCTGGACGGACCGGGCCAGGTCCATCTCCCTCTGCGTCAGCCTGGACTCCGGCCTGCGGGGCGGCCCGCCGAACAGCCTGTGAAAACGGCCGTTGGTCATGGTCAGCCCCGCGCAGTAGTTGAAGTACTTCATGTTGAGTCGGAAAGAGCCGTCCTCTTTCAAGTCCATCAGTTCCTTCAGGATGAGATCCCTGTAGCGCGGTTCGCCGTACGGGGCCAGCCCCATC
>JAHIPL010000266.1 GCA_018894615.1 Acidobacteriota bacterium
CGCCGGGCCTCGTTGTAGTCGGCCTCGTGGGTGCAGCAGAGCATGCCGCCGTCTCCGGTGGTGATGTGTTTGATGGCCTGAAAGGAAAAGCAGGTGAAAGGGGAGACGTCCCCGATGGATTTTCCTTTGTAGGTCGCGCCGAGGGCGTGAGCGGCGTCTTCTATGACGGGGAGTTCGTATTTTTTTGCAATGGCGAGAATTTCGTCCATGTCGCATGGGTATCCCGCCCAGTGGACGGCGATGACGGCCGCGGTTGCGTCCGTGATATTACGCTCGATGTCGGCGGGATCGATGTTGCCCGTTTCGTATTGAATATCGGCGAAAACGGGACGGGCATAGTGGGCCAGGATGGCGTGGCTGGTAGCCGCCATTGTCTGGGCCGTCGTCACCACCTCGTCGCCCGGTCCGACACCGGCCACGGCCAGGGCCAGGTGAAGGGCGGAGGTGCAGCTGTTGAGAGCCAAGGCGTTTCGAGTGCCGATGGCGGCCTTAAGATCCCTCTCGAACTCGGCCGTGACCGGCCCTTCGCCGATGTAGCCGCTCCTGAGAGTTGCGGTCACACGCGCGATGGCCGCTTCCGTCACATAGGGACGGAACATGTGAATGGTGTCACTACCGCATCCGTTTTGAGTCTTCGCCATAGGCCCTGATACCTCAGAAAATTGAATCCCCTCAAACTACCCCAAATCCCCCTCCCTTGTCAATATTTGGGGTCAGGCCACGAAATTATACATTTAGAACTTCGCTTCAATAAAAATTGGGACTCTCTCAAATCAAGTGATCCCTTCCCTTTGAATATGTATAATTTCGTGGCCTGACCCCGATTATTTACGGGATTTGAAGATGAAGTTGGAGGAACTGTTGAAGCGGCCGGAGTGGGCCAGGTGTTTTTCGATCGTGTAGCCCGTCGCTGTCAGGAATTGTTCGATTTCCTCGGGATAATAGTAGTGCCGGATGGGGACGAAATACCAGTCCAGAATGAGTTCCTCAAGCTTTTCGCCCTTGCGGGATTTTTCGCGGCGCTTGAAGAAAAAGACAACAGGGGAGAGGAAAAAGGCCATGATTTTGGAGAGGAAAGTCCAGCTCCAGCGCGGCGTTCGGACGCAGATCTTGCGAATGACCTCATGGATCCAGGTCGCCCGGGTCCTCTTGTAGATGGCCAGGAAGAGGGAGCCGCCCTTCTTCAAAACCCGATCGAGCTCGGTGATGGCGCCCAGCGGGTCGGTGGTGTGGTGAACCGTACCCCAGGCCCAGACGATGTCGAAGCTTCCGTCAGCGAAGGGGAGGTGAAGCATGTCTTCCTGCCGGAACTCGATGTTTTCCAGGTTGAACTTCTCTTTCATCGTCCGCCCTGTTCCCAGGCTGCCCTCGCTGATGTCGATCCCCGTCACGTATCCGGCGCCGTTGTTGCCGAAGATGATGCTGAATATTCCGGTGCCGCAGCCGGCGTCCAGCACGGTTTTTCCCGACACTTCCTCCGGCGAGTAAAACATTCGCCAGTGGTTTTCCGTCTCCGCATATTCCGGAATGTATTCCGTCCAGACGACATCGTAAAATCGGCTGACTTTTTCTTTGTTCATCTTGTGTCTCTTTGAATTTTCTGAGGGGGGGGGAACTGCGCGATCACAATCACTTCTTTTCCCTTCCGTTCAGCGAGTAGATATCTTAAGTTCTACCCCGGCCAAAGTCAACACCGGCAAGTGCGATGGGTGCGGCTTATTTCAGCCATCCGTTGGCGCGGCACCAGGCGATCGTATCATCCATTCCGGACTTGAAATTGAACCGCGGGGCGTAACCCAGTTCTTCCCGGGCCTTTCCGATGGCAAGCGGTTTGGGGTGGATAAAAAAGGCGAGCCGACCCTTGGTGAGGGGGGCTTCCTTCCCGAACAGACGAAACACTCCCCCCAGCGACCAGGCCGCCGCTTTGGCGACAAAAAGAGGCAGCCGCACCCGCGGGATTTTTTTCCCCACCGCGGCGCCGATGGTTTCGGCCATCTCCGTCACAGTCAGGACTTCGCTTCCCGCCAGATGATAGATTTCGCCCGAACGGCCCTTCTCCAACGCCTGCAGGGTGCCGCCGATCAGGTCGGCGACGTGGACCGGTGTCTGCCGCGTCTCTCCACTCGAGACGAGCACAAACCGCCCCTTGGCCACCGCCCGGACGAGCTTGAAGGTCCGCCTGTCGCCCGGTCCGTACACCCAGCCCGGCCGCACCACAATCACCCGGAGCCCCTTCTCTGCGAATTCCAGGGCGGCGTTCTCCCCCAGGAGTTTCGAGTTGTCATAGTCCCCGACCGGGAAAAGAGGATGTTTTTCGTCAGCGGCCTCGTTTTCCTCAATGTGGCCCAGCACTCCGGCTGAGCTGAAATGGACAAAATTCTTCACCTTCAGCGCTCCGGCCGCCTCCAGCACGGTCACCGTCCCATGCGAATTGATGCGGTAGAACTCGGATGGTTTGACGATAGCCCCGCCCAGGGCCGCCGCCAGATGAAAAACGGTGTCCACCCCTCTCAGCGTATCCAGCAGCAGGTGAAAATCCTCGATATCGCCGCGAACGACCTGACACTCGGCCGCCCTCAACGGTTCCTTTGTGTGGACGAGGATTTTTACCTTCCAGCCGGCGTCGAGAAGAGCACCCACCAGATGATTGCCGATGAAACCGGATGAACCGGTTATAAAAGCCGTCCGTGTCATCTACTCCCCCTTGAACATAGCCTTCCGAAGAACCCGTGTGATGGTTTCCAGGTAGCGCTCCTCGGTGTACTCCCGGTCCGCCTTTTCTTTTGCCGCCTGCGCCCGGCGCTTCCCCTCGTCGCTGAAAAGAGCCGCCTCAATGCTCTCCGCCATCCGTTCCGGTGTGGGATCGGCCAGCAGAGCGACCGAGTCGTCGAGGACCTGGGTGTGGGTCCAGAGCCGCGTCGCCACGAGCGGTTTCCCCGATTTGAGAAAAGAATAGATCTTGAGCGGTGTGTTTGTGCCGGACGTCCGAGGGGAGACCAGGGCGTCGGCAACCTCTACATATCGGGGCACCTCGTCCGGCGCTACCTGCCCGATAAAAACGGTTTTGTCCTCGAGGCCCATTTCCCGAACAAGCGCCCGAGTCTCCTCGAGCTCCTTGCCCTTTCCGCCCACGAGAACAAGTTTTATCGGCCTATCC
>JAHIPL010000267.1 GCA_018894615.1 Acidobacteriota bacterium
CGTGCCTGGCGGCCTTGCGGATGCAGTGGGCCGCCGTTTCCATCGGGATCTCCAGGGCCAGGATCATCATCCGCCGGCCGTCTCCCTCGAACAGCGAACAGGCGTCGTCCACATCCCCGACGCAGAAATCCGCATTGCTTCCTGGAAGAACGTAAATCTGATTTTTCCCCTTTTTATCGACCGGAATGAGGGCCACGCCGGGATATTTACGCCCGGATTCCTCGAAATCCAGGATTTTGATAAAATTTGTGTCGACACCGGCTTCTTCGAGCGAATCGAACGGCACCCGCCACAGACCATAGGGATCGCGGCTCGTTCGTCCGATCATGGCCACACGGCCCGGCCCCAGGTAGGCCGCTGCCATCTGGGCCATGTTCCGGGCTTTGCCTCCGGGACCGATTTTAAGTGTTCCTCCCAACGTCAACTCTCCCGGACCGAGAAGCCGTCCGACGCCCAATCCCGCCAGGTCAACGTTGAGACCGCCGGGAACAATGATTGAGGATTGCATCTTATTCATTTTAAATATAAACGGAACATATTTCATTTTAAATATAAGTTTTTCTTCCATTTATTGTGGGCAAACGATATCAACATAACAAACAAATACTTTCAGGTATAGAGGATGGGTGGCCGGTGGAGAGGGAACCGAAAAAGGACCGTGCACCCCGCTCCGACAAGCACTCTCCCTGCGTTATTCGGGCAGTTAGCTCTGGCCAGGCTGATCTGCGGCACAAGAGGCAAGCCTGTTACCGCTGCTACCTCCCGGTCCTGACGGGGTTGGCAGGCCGCTCTTTGCACAGGGCCCAAACCGTCAACACCACTTACCCGAACACAGGCCAGACAAAGCCGAGCCTCGGCGGGGAATTCAACCCCACTGTAGCGGATTGTGAGTTACAGGGCACCGCTGGCTCCCCGTCTAGCACGGTCCGATTGATTCAAAACCGGATACCGAGTCCGCCCCGAAAAACGATTCCGTCCCAGAAGCCGCCTTCGACGAGCAGGACAAAATGTGAGGCGATATTGGCCCGCACCCCGAAGGCGACATGGCCGACAATAAAAATGTTAGGCAGATTGAAGTCGGAACCTTCCTCCGCTTCCTTGAAGGTTTTTGCCCCCGTATCGGAAAGGGAGGCCGACTGCCCCGACCAGTAGTAAGTCCCCGTGAAATCGTAGGAGATCGTTCCGTTCAGAGGCGCGATCCCCAATCCAAACACAAAATACGGTGAAACACTCCACTTGGGCGCCATGTCCCAGCGAAAGCTGAGGTTTGTGGACAGAGGCTTGAGCTCCAGCGTCCCCGCAGCATCGACCTCCCCGTATGTCCCGTCCGTGAACGTCTGATTGACGAGGCCGGCCACGGTCATGGTCATGATCGTTTTTTCCACCGAGAAACCGAGGCTGAAGGGCCCCTTCCTCCCCTTGGGATAGTACCGGATTTCGAGGCCGTAGTGGGATCCCGTTGTGGTGAAGGCCAGAGTGTGGGTGAAATCGCCGCGGACGAGGTCCTGGGTATAGGCTCCAGCCTGGTTGGAGACCTCGCGGCGGATCTCGTTGGCTAGAGCGCGGGTGAGATCCTCTTCAAACGTGGCCTTGATGGGGTTGAGGGACCATGTTCCGTAGTGAAAGGTGATCTCGAGTTTGCCGTCTTCCTTCTCAGGCGTAAGGAGAATGGCCGTCCGCTTGACCTGGGGAGGTTCGGTCTGCTGTGAATAAAGGGGAACAGCGTGAATCAACAGGGTCGCAACAACCGAAATAAACAGGATTTTCAATATTGTTTGTTTTCGCATGGACTCCTCTGAATCCTAACCGGAAGCCCCCCCTTTGTCAACGGAAGAAGAGGTGCTATAATACGAATGGAAGGAGACAAAACATGTTTTTTTGGGACTGGTCGATTTTCCTCGTGATTCCACCTTTTATTCTTGCCATCTACGCACAGAGCCGGGTCAAAAACACCTACGCAAAATTCAGCCGCGGCCCAGCCGCATCCCGCATATCCGGCGCAGAAGCCGCCCGCCGTATCCTTTCGGCAAGCGGTGCAGGAAACGTACCGGTGGAACGGACGAAAGGACGTCTGTCCGACCACTACGATCCCCAGAAAAAGGTCCTGCGGCTTTCCGAAGGCGTTCACGACAGCCAATCCCTAGCCGCTCTCGGGATCGCCGCCCACGAGGCCGGGCACGCCATTCAGCACGCACAGGGATATGCCCCCCTTCAACTGCGGAACACCCTCTTCCCCGTCGCCAACCTGGGCTCCACCCTGGCCTTCCCGCTTTTTTTCATCGGTTTTCTTTTCAGCCGGAACAGCCCCAGCATCCTGATGGACATCGGGATTTTTCTTTTCGCGGGTGCCGTCCTCTTCAGTGTGCTCACGCTGCCGGTTGAATTCGACGCCTCCAAACGGGCCATGGCGCTGCTGAAAGACACCGGCTTCCTTCGTGGCGAGGAGCTCAACGGCGCCCGGAGCGTGCTCTCGGCCGCCGCCCTGACCTATGTCGCTTCCACAGCCATGGCCGCCATGCAGCTTGTCCGCATGTTCATCCTCCGCGGCTCCCGGGACTGACATAATGAAATTACTTTTATTTGCCGGAATAGTAATGATGGCTGCAATTGCATTAAAGATCGGCTTTGTCATTTACAGGCAAATCACGGCAAACAAAGTGAAAAAAATAAAAAATTCCTATTTTGGTGACGGCTTATAAGTTTTTTAGCTTTTGTTTTCTTGACACCCGTCCCTCTGAGTGATAAATAAATTGGTTACATCACTCCAAGGAGGGAGCATGAAAAAACTATTCTCTTTTCTCGCTATTTTACTGTTTATCTCCACCGTTCTCGTTCCCGCCCAGACATCCCCCAAGGATTTCCTGGGTCACGAGGTCGGCGCTGATAGAAAACTCGCCGATTACGACCAGATCATGTCCTATTTCAAAAAACTGGACGAAGAGTCCGCCAAGATCAAGGTCCTGACCATCGGCGAAACCGTCCGGAAAAAACCCATGATTATGGCCGTCATCACCGACGAGGAAAACATGGCCCAGCTGGACAAATACCAGGCCATCGTCCGCCGACTCCGCGACGCCGTGTCCCTGACACCCGAACAGGCTAAACAACTGGCGGCCGAAGGGAAGGCCATCGTCCTCATCACCAACAACCAGCACGCTACGGAAATCGCCGCCTCCCAGATGGCCATGGAATTGGCGTATGATCTCGTCACAGGAAACACTCCCTACGATTCCGACCGAATCCTGAAGGACGTGATCGTACTCCTGGCCCCGACCATCAATCCCGACGGTCTGCAGATGGTGACCGAATGGTACCGCAAATATGTCGGCACGAAGTACGAGGGCGGCCGCATGCCCTGGCTCTATCACGATTACGCCGGCCACGACAACAACCGCGACTGGTTCATGTTCAATCTTCCCGAAACGCGGGCCGTCACCAAGGTCCTCTACCACGACTGGATTCCGCAGGTCCACATCGACGAGCACCAGATGGGCTCCACGGGCGCCCGGCTTTTCATTCCGCCTTTCATGGATCCGCCCATTCCCAATGTTCACCCCCTCGTCTGGCGCGGTGTGGCCCTCTTTGGAACCAACATGGCCTATGACCTCCAGCAGAACAACTACACCGGAATCGTCTACGACCGCAGCTTCACCGCCTGGTGGATCGGCGCCTGCGACGACACATCCTGGCTTCACAATTCCATCGGCATCCTCAGCGAAATGGCGTCGGTCAACATCGCCTCCCCCATCTTCATCGATCCCACCGAACTGCCCGATGATTACATCGAAAAAAGGGTCAACTTTCCTGATCCGTGGCCCGGCGGCTGGTGGCGTCTCCGTGACCTCGTCAACTACGAACTCGTCCTGTCCAAATCCCTCATTAAAACCGCCGCCTTTCACAAAACCGACATTCTCTACAACTTCTACAAAATGGGAATGGACAACATCCAGGCCGGACTCAAGGGCGAGCCATTCGCATTCGTCATCCCATCCAAACAAAACGACATGCCCACCACCCTTCGCATGCTGGAAATCCTCCAGATCGGCGGTGTGGAGATCCACCAGGCCAAGGAGCAGTTCATCGCCGACGGCAAAGTCTACCCCGCCGACTCCTTCATCGTGTACATGTCTCAGCCCTACCGGCCCTATGCCCAGGCGCTTCTGGAAAAACAGACTTATCCCGACATGCGGGAATACGAGGGAGGACCGCCGATTCCGCCTTACGACAATGCCGGATGGACACTTCCCCTCCAGATGGGTGTGCAATGTGAGCGGATCGAAAAGCCTTTTCTGACCCAATCGGTCAAAGTGGACGCAATCCCCGTGCCTCAGTATGCCGCGCCGTCTGGAGATCCAGCCTACATCCTTCTCGACTCCCGCGTCAACGCCTCCTATTCCGCCGTTTTTGCGCTCCTGAAGAACAAAGCGGAGGTGTTCCGCACCAAAGCCACGCTGAAAACGGATTCCATCGACGCCGCGGCCGGAAGCTTCATCATCAAATACACGTCCAAAGTGGAGGACGCCCTTCCCGGCCTGATGACTAAGCTTCATATTCAGCCCTTCGAGCTGGACGACGTCTCCGCCATTGACAAGGCCCCGCTGAAATACCCCCGCATCGCTCTCTACCAGTCCTGGAGGTCCAATATGGACGAGGGCTGGACGCGCTACATGTTCGACGACCTTGGTGTCCCCTACACCACCATTTGGAACAAGGATTTCAAGGTGGAAAAGGGCAAGAAGCTCGATCTCTCTTCCAGGTTCGACGTCATCGTTTTCGCCAGTGAAAACGCAGACATCATCAAAACGGGAAGCCCCGCCGCAAATTCATCCTCTGCCCGCCGTTTCTCCGGAAGCATGCCTCCGGAATACGAGGGCGGGATCGACAAGGACGGCGTAGATGCGCTCAAAGCGTTTGTCGAGGGAGGTGGAATGCTCGTCACCCTTAACGACGCCTGTGGTCTCGTTTTCAAGGAGTTCACCCCGCCGGTCAGCAATGCCCTGGAACGGGTCAGCCGGAACGACTTTTTCTGTCCGACGTCCATCCTCAAGGTTGATGTCAAGACGGACACCCCCATCGGCTACGGCTTCGACAAGGAGGCCGCCGTCATGTTCTCCCGCAGCCTGGCCCTCAGCACGCGGGTTCCTTCGGGAGATTGGGAACGAACGGTCGTCGCCAGCTTCCCAAAAAACGATATTCTTTTGAGCGGCTGGCTGCTGGGCGAAGACGCGATCGCAAGAAAAGCGGCCGTCGTGGACACACGGTACCAAAAGGGCCACATCGTTCTCATCGGAATTCGCTGCCAGCACAGGGCGCAGTCCCACGGCAGCTACAAGTTCCTGCTCAATGCTCTTCTCTACCCGGAAATCTGATCAAAACGCTCACTAACGGGCGGGAAGCTCCAGACGGGGCTTCCCGCTTTTTTCCCTTCCGATTATTTTTTCCTTCCGATGGACTTCTTTCTTTTTATGAAATCATGTATAATAATGTTCGAATATTATAATAATGAAATCGGACAAGGCTAAGGCAATGAATAAAAAGAATTTTTATGCTCTCCATTCGGATGTCTGCAAAACGCTGGCCAATCCGAAACGTCAGGAAATCCTCGATAATCTGAGGGAACGGGAGATGTCCGTCAACGAGCTCGTTGAAAAAACAGGCATTTCCCAGGCGAACCTGTCCCAGCATCTGTCCATCCTGAGAACAAAAAGGATCGTATCCACACGCCGGGACGGAATCAACGTCTATTACACCATCACCAATCCGAAAATCATCGCCGCCTTCGACCTGATCAGCGACGTTCTGGATGAATCCGTCACCTCTCAGACCGAAGCCATCCGGGAGGGCATGAACTCCAAACGCTGAGGCGTCTCCGTTGTCCTCACCCGGATGACTTCACTCCTTCTTCTTGAAGGAAATACGGATACCGCCCGCGCCCAATCCCAAAAGAATTATTGACTGGACAAAGGTTTTCCACTGGATGGTCTCGGCCAGCAAGAGAGAATAGACGAGGAAATACAAACCGGCCGCTGCTAAG
>JAHIPL010000268.1 GCA_018894615.1 Acidobacteriota bacterium
CGACAGCAATGAACTGAGGCACGATCCTGTGATGAAAATAGCCTGCGAGAGGCTGCCGGAGGAAGATCCGGCCCTGGCCAGCCAGCCGACCATCAGCCGTTTTGAGAACTCTCTTTCCAAAACAGACCTTTATCGTATCGCGGAGGTGTTTGTTCGAGTGTTCATCGACTCCTACAAGAAACCGCCTGAGGGTATTATCCTGGATATCGATGACACCGATGATCTGACTCACGGCCGCCAGCAGCTGTCTCTTTTCAACACCTATCACGGCGGCTACTGCTATATGCCCATTCATCTCTATGAGGGCAAAAGCGGCAAATTGATTGCCACGGTCCTTCGCCCCGGGCGCAGGCCTGATGGTCCCGAGATCGTTTCTGTCCTCAAGCGGGTGGTTCGCAAGATCCGGGAGGCCTGGCCTGAGGTGGGCATCCTTCTCAGGGGGGATTCCCACTACTCCTGTCCCGCTGTTTTTGATTTTTGTGAAGAGAACGACGTCAGGTATGTCCTCGGTCTCAGGCCCTTCGCTCCCCTGGTCAGACAGGTCCAGCCTCTTGCCGAAGAGGTCTCTCGGATCGCCGGGCAGCACAAGCAGCCTGTGAAAAGGTATACAGAGATCCTCCATCAAGCGAAGTCCTGGAAAAGAGCCCGAAGAGTCATCGCCAAGGTCGAACACAACACGATCGGACCAAACCTCCGCTTTATCATTACCAACCTGGAACACTGGAACCGCCGGTTCATTTATCAAACGGGCTACTCCGGACGGGGAGCGATGGAGCTTATGATCAAGGAGCACAAGAACCACCTGCTCTCTGACCGCACCTCGTGCACAAGTTTCGCCGCCAATCAGTTCCGGCTCTTCCTTCATTCGGCGGCCTATGTGCTTCTCCATACCTTTCGGGCGCTCCATTTAAAAGGAACGGAGTGGGCCTCGGCCCAGTTCGATACCATCCGTCTCAAAATCATAAAGATCGGGGCACGGATAAGACAACTCTCGCGGAAAATCAGGATTCATCTCCCGACATCCTTTCCCTGGAAAGGAGAGCTTCTGAAAATCTGGATGTCCTGCTGTGCTGCGGGCGAAACATAACCGGAACTGCCTGAAAAAATCAATCGAAAGGATGAACCACCGGGCTGAGGTCTGCCTCGCATCTTCAAATTTTGTCCTTTTCATTCTACAATCCAAGACCATTAGCGCTTTCAGTGACTTCACTAGTAAAAAATAGAGAAATCTTTGTCGCCTTGCATGTTTTTGGCATCATCTGTAAAATTTACGAATAGATCAGGTTAGAGGGAGTGGATTTGACCTGCCCCCCATCAATGTACCACTCCTAGAGAGAGTTTTCCGGTCAGTGAGCCCTACCCAAAAACTGGTCCAGTCATAAATATAGTTTTTTGGCCTAAAAACTGCTCGGCAAACTGCCGTGGCGTCAAGCCTCCAAGTGAACTATGAGGCCGAAACTCGTTATAATCCTCACGCCATGCCAGCTTTTCCCCTGGTAATCCCCATTTTCCTTTAAGCTCCATTACACCAAATTAGGCGAGATTAGACGAAATCTGTTACATATTGTGACACGGATGGATAAGTCCGTTTAGAAACGCACTCATCCCCTTGTAGGGAAAGGACGGACACCTATTCCCCCCATTGAGTCGAAAGCAGGAAGATAACCCCCTAAGAAATTCACATATCATTTTTAAAAGCATATGAATATTGGGCCTGATAAGGGGGGATCTTTAACCAGCCAGAAAACTTACATTTTTCGTGGATCAGTTTTACGAGAGGAGGTCAAGAAAGATATCTCTAAATCTCGAATTTAGGGAAGAATATTGTTGACAAGCAAACAAAATGGCATTATTTTGATTTCAGATGGGATAAAGCGGATATCCACCAGGGAAGGAGAGTGATATGGATAAAAAGAAAAATGGATTAATTCTGCTGTTAACCGGTCTTTTTTTGATTGCGGTAATTAGTTCCGCAATGGCTGATTCCCAATACTCCGGAGTTCTGGGAAAAGAATTGAAAGTTCAGGAAGTTGCCGGAAGTTCTGTATATAATGGGGTATGGACAAGGAGAGCAGGCACAGATATCTTTGATGCAGTCTGGAATGAGACTATTACAGATGTAATAGAAATAGAATCGATTAATGGAAATCAAATTGTATTATACCGTCAGGGAAACGGTGGACGTTATTACGGCACTTTATCGGCTGATGGCAGTAAAATCACCAGTGGCACTGCATCGTGGTATTCACCTGAGTGGTACTGGGGAGCTACTATCACCGGGAATTATTCCAGCACTTCATCCAGTGCAGATTCAAATGAGGTATACTGGCCGGAAATTACTGAAGCATACACAGGGAGTGCGAGCGCTCCAATGACTATGGACATTTCTGCAAAAGGGCCCTGCCTGTTAATCGTAACAGTCTTTATGGATAACTATATCGCGCCGATCCTGTCTCTGAGTCAGATGGGGCCGGGCTGGAGGGCATTCGATTTTCCCCATGAGCAGGGGGGATCCAAGCACTGGGTAAATGGTGTATTATGTAATAACGTGTATCAAGAAGCAAAAAGCGGTTCAGAATATTTTTGTGAAAACAGGTTTAAAATACATCAAGCCAAGACTTTTAAATTCAAATTTGTAATATCCTCCCCTGCAGCTTATAACAATGCAGGAGCATTTATGCGTCAGTACAAACAGTATTGTAAGATAACTTATTCCGTTCATCCCCTCGATGCAGATGTTCCTTGGGGGAAGCAGACGGATGGACCAGTTATTCCTCCCGATATAGTAAATGAAACAGAATGGATTGTTGGTAGTACACAATGGCAGGTTTCCACCTACCCCGCGGGCGGAAACGCGGGATA
>JAHIPL010000269.1 GCA_018894615.1 Acidobacteriota bacterium
GAATATTATGAATTGTTTTTTTGGGGGTTTTTTGGGGGCTTGACATTTACTTTCGGATCAACTATAAATTCTTTACTAGAAACATAGTAGACTCCCCATCCTTAATGATTAAGGTTGGGTTATCGTTAGTGCCAGGGGATTGCCGAGAGCAATCCCCTGTTTCATTTTAGGGGGGAATAATGGATAAGGTTTTTGTGTTTATAGATGGGGCCAACCTCTACAAAGGAATAACAAATCAGGGAGGCAAAGCTTGGGATGCTACACATATAGACCTTCAAGCTTTGTGTTCACAACTCATTGATACTTCATCTCATCGGATTATCCGAATTTATTATTATGATGCAGTTTTCAAGCAGGAGTGGGACTTAGCAAGATATCAATCTCAGCAACAATACTTCCATCGCCTTCAGTCACAAAATAATGTCGAACTTCGTACTGGCAGGCTGGAAGGGTATCCATCGAATCTAAGAGAAAAAGGAGTTGATGTACTTTTATCCGTAGACCTTATTAGGTTTGGCCTTAGCAATAGTTATGATTGCGCACTTCTGATCACTGCAGATGGGGACTACGTTCCGGCAATTCAACTCGTAAAAGACATGGGAAAAATAGTATGTAACTCATATTTTCAAAATAGAGCTTCTTTTCACATAAGAAAAATCTGTGATCAATTTATTCCCCTTGAACTATCATCTATACAGAAATACCAGCTTCCGAAGCCAAAAAAAACAGTTGCTCAACCGAAAAAATAAATGCCCAAACGCCGACCAATCCCATTGATTAAAGTCGGCAATACCTGGTGGGTAGACACCTATGTCAATGGCCGGCGGATCCGGAGGACTACAGGTCTTGAAAAATATCCCGAAGCCCTGGTCAAAGCCCGCCGATTAATCAAACAAGCAGAGGATCTGGGGAACTTGGATAAGCTGCCCATCACCACCCTATCACCCTGGATATAGACTTTTATCCTTTTCTTGCTATTCTTTGGGGAAAATTGTATCAATCTCATTAATAATAACTTGAACTAAAGATAAGGTCTGATAGCAAATCAATCCACATAAATCTGGGCTCTTCAAATTGGCGCCTATTATAAAAGGGCCTGTCGCAGTAACAGGATCTTCTCGATTATATGTTGCTCCAGAAGGATCTCCGTGATCAATGTGGTGATAGATTTTAGCCATTTTCCTTGAGTTTTCTTCATCTGATTCATTTGTCATGATATGTATCATCTCATGAAGTTTTGGGCGGTCTTCATAGTTCCAGCCGCCTTTTCATTTTTTCAAGTACACGGGCTTTTTTCTAAGAATTGAGATACAGGCTATTCGTTCTAACAAAGGCCTCATTAAAACAAGTGCACCGAATAGATACCCTAACCTTACAAGCTCTCTGATCGAAAGCGCAATATTTATTCCTTGGGGAATTATTTCCATTGCAGCATGTTGAAGATCATCAAGAGATCCGGAATTATTTGTTATAAATATAGCAACTCGCTCATTCTCACGATTAAGCTCTTCGAGTATATGATCAAAGTCTCTAAGTTGCCCCATATAATTGTAGGGTTCTGTTTCACTCAATCTATTAACCTCGCTAACGCATATCTAATATATCATAAACAAATAAAAACCATGTGCCAAATATGTGACAGATTCAGTTGGAAAATGCTGAAATTACGGTATAAGGGTTGAAAGGGAAAAACAAGGAAAAGTGTTTAATACAAGGGGTTTATCTGGCGGGGCCGACGAGACTTGAACTCGCGACCTCCGGCGTGACAGGCCGGCGTTCTAACCAAACTGAACTACGACCCCGCCCAGGGGTGAAGATATTATAATTGATTTAAAATAATTTGCAATAGTTTTCAAATCCGGAGTTTACATAGGTTAGAGGGACTCGAGGGCGGCGATGCGGTCTTCGATGGGAGGATGGGTGCTGAACAGTTTGTTCATCGCGCCTTTGTGTTCCTTGAGCGGGTTGATGATGTACATATGGGCCGTGGCCTTGTTGGCCACCTCCAGCGGCTCCGTGTCGGCGGACAGCTTCCGCAGCGCGGATATCAAACCCGGCGGATAGCGGGTCAGCATGACACTGGAGGCGTCGGCCAGGAACTCCCGCTTCCTCGAGACGGCCAGGCGAAGAAGCTGCGCGATAAGAGGGGACAGGATGGCCAGGGCCAGTCCGATCACCAGAAAAATCGCTCCGGCGTCACCGCTCCTGTTCCGGCTTCCTCCACTCCGTCTTCGGCCTCTCCCTCCCCAGAAAAAAACCCGCATGATCCAGTCGCTGAGGAGGGCGATCACTCCCACCATGACGACGGCCAGGGTCTGGACGAGGATGTCGTAGTTTTTGATGTGGGACATTTCATGAGCGACGACCCCCTCCAGTTCAGCCCGGTTGAGTTTGTCCAGAAGGCCCGTCGTCACCGCAATGACCGAGTTCTTGGGATTCCTTCCTGAAGCGAAGGCGTTAGGGGCGGAGTCGTCGATGACATAGCAGCGCGGTTGGGGGATTCCGGCGGCGACGGCCAGCCCTTCCACCACATTAAAAAGGTGCGGATATTCCTTTTTTTCGACCGGCCGGGCGCGGCTGACCGCCAGGGCGATTTTGTCGCTGGAGTAATAGCTGATAAAGGTCATCACCCCGGCGATAAGGACCGCGGGAATAACGGCATATTCCCCCAGTTCCGTCAGCTGTCCGAACACCCAAACCAAGCCGAAGATCAGCAGGAAAAAAAAGAGAATGAGCAGAAAAGACCGCCTTTTATTTCTGGAAATCTGCTCGTACATTCCGGTCTCGGCTCAGAAAGTCCCTCGTGTCGTCAGAACTGAACTTTGATGGGTTCTTTGGCCGCTTCTTCGATCTCAAAGTATTCGCGTTCCTTGAAACCGAACATGCCGGCCACGATGTTGGCTGGAAAAACCTGCTGTTTGGTGTTGAACTTCATGGCCATGTCGTTGTAGAACTGGCGGGCGTAGGCGATCTTTCCCTCTGTTCCGGCCAGTTCTTCCTGCAGCATGAGGAAATTCTGATTGGCTTTCAGATCGGGATAATTTTCGGCTACGGCAAAAAGGGATTTCAGGGCGCCCGTCAACATGTTTTCCGCATTCCCCTGATCCTTGACGGTGCCGGCGTTGATGGCACCGGCCCGCGCCTCCGTCACCTGCTGAAACACCTCTTTTTCGTGTCTGGCATAGCCCTTGACGGTTTCAACAAGATTGGGGATGAGATCATAACGGCGGCGGAGCTGGACATCAACCTGTGCCCAGGAGTTCTCACAACGATTCCGCAGCGTGATCAAACCATTGTAGATCCCGATAAAGACGACAAAGAGGAAACCGACGATGATAAGTAGAATCAATCCAATTCCCATTAGGAAATGCCTCCCATTTGTGAATAATGTTCCCTTTCATCATAAACCATTCAAATTTCCAAAATCAACATAACATTTTCGAATGAAGAACAAAAAACAGATTTCGTAGAAGTCATTGACTATTAACTTGTTTCGGTGTTATTATTTTTTATCCGTCCCATTATCATTGACGGATCAATCATTCTAAGTGGAGGATAACCGATGGCCTTAAAAGAAACCTTTCAATCCAAGATCGAGCCTATGCGGAATCGCGTCAAAACCCTTGTCAAAGATCACGGTGACAAGAAGATTTCAGAAGTGACAATCAGCCAGGCTTACGGCGGCGCCCGCGGCGTCAAATGCATCGTGACGGAAACGTCCGCCCTGGACCCCATGGAAGGAATCCGCTTCCGCGGGATGACCATCCCGGAATTACAGAAAAAGCTTCCCAAGGCCCCAGGCGGTGAAGAGCCCATTCCCGAAGGTCTGTTTTACCTCCTTCTCACCGGCGACCTGCCCACCGAAGCCGACGTCCTCGACGTTCAGGAAGAGTGGAAAAAACGCGGGACACTGCCCGGCTATCTCATCGATGTTCTGAAAGCGATCCCCAAGGGAACGCACCCCATGACCCAGTTCGGC
>JAHIPL010000270.1 GCA_018894615.1 Acidobacteriota bacterium
ACCGGGCTGGCCTCGAGAATAAGTTTGAAAAAATTCATTGTTTTAAGTGTCCCAAATTAGCACAGGCATTTGCGGCATGTCAACAGAGCTTCCGTTTGCGTCCATCACGGCCTCATTGAATCCTATGAGCGTTTTGTAATAAGATAATTACTCTCAATTATTATACCCGATGCGAAGGGCCTTGTCTTCGGCAAAGTTCAGTCGGGCAAATCGGATCGGCGCATCAGGTATTAATGAGAGTGACATTTTTTACAGGAGGGCACCATCAAAGGCGATCGTCAGTTCCATCCGGCTCAGCTGCTGGTCGTGAGTTTTCTTGCCGTCATTCTTATCGGAACCGGACTCCTCTCCCTCCCCTGGTCAACCGGAGAGGGAGGGATCACCCTTATCGATGCCTTTTTCACCTCGACATCGGCCGTTTGCGTGACGGGACTGATCGTGAGGGATACGCCGACCTGTTTTACACCTTTCGGCCAGGTGGTCATTCTTGTCCTGATTCAGCTGGGAGGACTGGGAATCATGACTTTTTCCACCCTCGTCATCCTTGTCGCCGGCCAGAAAATATCCATCACCGAACGTCTCCTCATCCAGGGTGAATTCCATCATTCCCACCCCAAAAACATGACCTCTCTCATCCGGAACATTTTTCTCTACACCTTCCTTATCGAAGGGGTCGGCGCCGTATTGTTTTATCTGCGCTGGAGCGGACAGGGAAAGCCGGGCCGTGTCTTTTTTCTGTCCCTCTTTCACTCGGTATCCGCATTTTGCAATGCCGGATTTTCCCTGTTCAGCGACAGCTTCGAGAGATTCCGCGGAGATGTCTGGCTCAATGGGATCCTTATCCTTCTCATTATCCTGGGGGGGCTGGGATTTCTTGTGCTCCACGAGTGTCGGGATTATGTGCTGTCGCGGATTAAAGGCACAAAACACCGCCTTTCCCTGCACACGCGGATGGTGCTGTCTTTGACTCTGGCCCTGATCCTTTTCTCGTTTATTGTGTTTCTGGTCGTCGAATGGCATTTTTCCCTGGAGGGATACGGCCCGGGGGAAAAAATCTTGACGGCCCTTTTTCAGGTGGTGACTCCCCGGACGGCGGGATTCAACACCATCAACCTGAACGCGGTCGGGACGGCGACCACCGGGCTTCTGATTTTTTTGATGTTCGTCGGGGCCTCGCCGGGCTCCACCGGAGGCGGGATTAAAACGAGCACCGTCGGAGTTCTGCTGGCCTTTATCGGATCCAAGCTCAATGCCCGGGAGTCCGTCCACGCCTTCCGGCGCACCCTCCCGACATCTCTGGTCATGAAGGCCTTTACCGTTTTGATGCTGTCCGTCGTTGTCATTTTTATCTCCGCTTTTCTCCTTTTAAGCGTCGAACCGGAGCTGTCCATGCGGAGTGTCTTTTTTGAGGTGTTTTCCGCTTTCGGCACTGTCGGCCTGTCCATGGGATTAACTCCTCAGCTTGGTACCGCCGGCAAGATCATTCTGATCGTCACCATGTATGTCGGAAGGATCGGCCCCCTGGCCCTGCTGTACGCCTTCAGCCGGAGGCGGCCGTACGGTAAATATGAGTATGTTGAAGAGTCGGTGATGATCGGATAAAATAGGGAAAGAGAAAGACAGATGAAATTTGCAGTCATCGGATTGGGAAACTTTGGGTTCAACGTCGCCAAAACTCTGTGTGAAAAGGGTGCGGAAGTGATGGCCATCGACAAGAACAAGGAAAGGCTCAAGGATCTGCAGGGATTCGCCACTCACGCCGTCAGCATGGACGCCGCGGTCAAGGAAAATCTGGAAGCGCTGGGTATTCAGGACATGGATGTGGTGGTGGTCAGCCTGGGGCCTGAGATGGAAGCGTCCATCCTGACCGTTCTTTATCTGGCGGAACTGGGAGTGGAGAGAATCGTCGCCATGGCCCTGACCGAGGACCACGCCAAAATCCTTGAAGCGGTCGGCGCCACGAAGGTCATTTTCCCTGAAAAGGACATGGCCGTTCGAACCGCCATTAAACTCAACAATCCCAATATTCTCGAATACCTGCCGCTGGGCTCCGACATCGGCATTCAGGAGATCGCTCCTAGTGAAAAATTTATCGGAAAAAGCCTGAAGGAACTGGATATCCGCAAACGGTATGGTGTCCAGATCATCGCCATAAGGGAACTGATTCCGGAGGAGACCACTTTTGTGCCGGGTGCTGATTTTGTCATCAAGGACAGCGACGTGCTGGTCATCATGGGGGACAACAAAAGCTTGGCCAGGTTCAGCACCAACAAATAATCCGGTCATTCATGAAGAACGGGATTTCCGGTTGAAAATTAGACCGGGTCGGTGATTTTTTCGAGGATGAAGAGGGCGACCTGTTTGGCCGATTTGCCGCTTTCCTTGGTCGGGCCGACACAGGAAGGGCAGCCTTCCTTGCAGGGGCAGGCCTGAATGGTTTTAAAGCAGCGGCGAAG
>JAHIPL010000271.1 GCA_018894615.1 Acidobacteriota bacterium
GATTCCTTTTGCGATAGCTTTAGAATAATGATTTGTGAGAAAGAAAACAAGGGGAATACGTCAGTTCAGTTTTGTGAGATTTTAAGAATAGCAATCTCAATCCTATTCGGAATTGGGCATGTTCGACAAAATCGCCGCCTATTACGACAAGGTGACGGCCGAAGGGCGGACGCCGGGTGCTTATGACTGTTTCGATTATGCCGACGCCCTGGACAATTCAGACCGCAGGGACGAAGCCGTCCGCTGGTTCAAGGAGTTTCTCAAGATCTCGGAGAACGAGGAGGGGATGGAATTCATGCGGGAAATCGCCCAGGACCGGATCAAGGAGAAGGCTTCATCCTGATTCTATTCACGAATACCGGCGCCGGATGAGAGTTTCGAGGTAGCGGGACTTCACCTGGCCGCTTGCCAGCGCGCGCTTCAGGGGAGGCAGTCCCAGGATGACACCGAATACGGCGGCCAGGGCCCGGTGGGCGCCGTTGACCGGCGTTATCACCCGCTGTTCCCTCAATACGAGTTTGATCATCTTCTTCGGGCAGGCTTTGACACAGAGGCCGCATCCCAGGCAGATGTCGGCATTCAGCCGGGCCTTTTTTTTGGACGGTTTACCGGGATGGTTGGCCGACACAAGGCCCAGGGCTTCGACTGGGCAGACATGGACGCACTTCCCGCACCCGTCGCAGTCGTTTTCCGCGACTTCGGGCAGGAAATTGGTGGTGTGCACCGGGTGGAGCAGAGCGAATCGCCGGGCGGCGATCATTGCCTCGCAGCAGCAGCCGCAGCAGTTGCAGATGAAATTGACCCGATCGCGAACGTTCTCGCCGAACTGAACCAGATTGTGGTCGTAGGCTTTCTGAAGGAGGTCCATCCCCTCTGCCGCATCCATTTTCCGCGCCACCCCGTGACGGATGAGGGAGGCGGCCGTCGTGTTGAAAGTCAAACAGATGTCCATGGGTGCGCCGCAGGCCCGGTCCAGGTGCTCCATCCTGTGGCGGCAGTAGCACAGGCCGACACCTATGGCTTTGGCCGTTCGAATGACCTCACCGGCCCGCTCGTAATCCAGGACGGTCAGGGCGTTTTCGAAGGAGAGAACGGGCTCGTGGACAAACGTCCGCCCGAGCTGGGTCTCTCCGTTTGTGAAGAGCTCGCGGATGAAATCCTCTTCGACGTTCAGATACTGATAAAAAAGCTCAGCCAGAATTTTCTGGTCGATATCCGTCCGCAGTCGCATCATGGAGAATTCAAAAAAGCCGGCCATGGGCGGAGGCAGGACATAAAGGTATTCGCCCTTCTGTTCGATATCGACAAGAAGCGCCCTGGGGGAAGCGGTTCAGCCGCTCGACCAGTTCCGTGTATCCTTTTTTCAGGGTGTGATGGGCCATGTCCGTCCTTTCTCCTATTTTATTACCACAAGGTCGGATTCAAAAGAAGAGCCGTTTTTCAGGTAGGCGGTGACCGTCCAGTAGTTTTTTTGCTTCCGATCCATTTTGACGGAGACATGGCCGGGGAGTGTCAGGGCGTTTGTCTCGATGGCATCACTTCGCCAGAGAAGAGAAAGATCGTCCTTGTAGAGTTCAAATATATAATGGTCTGCTTCATCCGCTTTTTGCCAGGAGAAGAGGAGCGCCTTCTCACCGGTGTATTTGACTTTGTAGGTTTGAAGGATAACGCTGTCACCCATTTTAACGGACCTCAGCACCATTTTGCCGGATTTGAGAAAGATTACGGATGCGATGGAGATGAACAGAATCAGGAGGGATGAAATCACCACAATTCGAGTTTGAAGGATGAATGAGAGTAACCGGGGACGTCCCGCTGTCTTCCTTTCCGGTTTTTGAAGGAGTGCTTCCGCAGACGCAACGATGTCGCTGCCGATACGAAAAAGTTCGGCCATTTTCTGCAGGTCCTTTTTGCAGCAGGGGCAGTCCAGGATGTGATCGAGTATTTTTTTTCTTTTGAAGAATAATAGTTTTTTAGTAAACAGCCTGTAGATGTCCTCTGTCTGCGGGCATTTTTTTCTGTCGGCCGGACTGTTTTCGTCCAGATATGTCTGGTAATATGTTTTGATGTCTTTATTCCCAATATTCATCGTTGATTCCTATCTCAATCAATCTTTTTTTTAGATCCGATAACCCTCTATAAAGTAAATTTCTTGTTTTATCCTTGCTCCAATTGCATACAGTGGCAATCTCATCCAGTGTCAGTTCAGACAGAAATAATTTAACGGCCTTCCGGCGTGAATGAATCAGTGAATTGACGGCCTTGCTGAAGAACTGGGCCCTTTTGAGGGCCCTGTTTTCATCCGGATGGTAGGGATTTTGTTTTTCCGATATCAATTCTTTTTTTTCCAGGTGGATGATGTTTGATTCCCGCTTGTATTTTCGTAATTTATCGATAATACAGGAGTTGATTATTTTTCTGAGATAAAATGCGTAATTCTTGATGTCTTTTTCATTCTCGATGAGATTCCATATTTTCAGGCGGACTTCCTGAAAGATGTCTTCCGGATCGATCCCTTTTGATTGAATATTGAATTTATAGATGTTGGCGTAGATGAAATTGGAAAATTGATGGAGAATCCGTTCCAACTCTTCTATTTTTGTGTCTTTTGATGACATTCTTGCTCAGGATGACGCCGTTTGTTTACTATTATAGAGTAAAAAAAGAGACAATTATTCTCATTCCGTGAAAAAATAATAATATTTTTTGAAATTTCTTCATATTGTTTTCTGTTTGCACGAAGGGCTTTTATTCGCTACAATCTGCATCGGATTTATAAGCACTCTTTCGTTATATCTCTTCGGCATTTTTATTTATTCAACGAATGGAGAGGTCCCTATGAATTCCATCCGAACCTCCGGTCTGGATATCGATGCTGTTCTGTCCCGCTCCGTCCAGGCGGGCCTCGAGTTTCGCCGGTATGATCAGAAAATGACCGACCTGATTGTCCGTGCTGTCTGTGAAGCCGGCTACAACAACCGTGTCTCCCTGGCAAAAATGGCGGTTGAAGAAACGGGCATCGGCCGCTGGAAAGACAAGGTCATCAAAAACATCATTGCCACCAAATATGTCTTTAACGATATCAAGGATCTCCGGACCGTGGGGGTTGTCAGCGAGGATGAAGAGCATGGTGTTGTGGAAGTGGCCGTGCCGCTGGGGCCGCTCTTTGCCGTCACACCCATCACCAATCCCACCTCCACGGTGCTGTTCAAAATCCTCATCGCTCTCAAATCCCGGAATCCCATCATCATCCGGCCTCATGGGGCGGCCCGCAAATGCTCCTGCGAGGCGGCGAGGATCTGTTATGAGGCTGCTCTGGCGGCGGGAGCTCCGAAAAACTGCATCCAGTGGGTGCGGCGCTCCACCGAACAGGAAACCCTGGATTTTATGGGACACAAAAAGACGGCCTTGGTTCTGGCGACGGGGTCCATGAGCCTTGTCCGGGCCGCCTACCATTCAGGCAATCCGGCAATCGGCGTCGGCCCGGGCAATGTCCCCTGCTACATCGGCCGCAGCGCGGATGTCCCTTTTGCCGTCGAGCAGATCTTCCTCTCCAAGACCTTCGACAACGGGACGGTCTGCGCCAGCGAACAGGCCGTGGTCACCAACCGGTTCAATGCCGGGAGGGTCAGAGAGGAGTTCAAAAAACGGGGGGCCTATTTTCTCAGCGCGGATGAAATCCCAAAGCTGGAGAGGGCCGCTTTTAATCTCGAGGAAAAGGTGATGCGCATCGATGTCATCGGTAAACCGGCCCCCGTCATCGCAGAAATGGCCGGAATCGATGTGCCGTCCGACACCACCCTGCTTGTTGCCGAACTGGAAGAGGTGGGCCTGCACTCACCGCTGAGTTTAGAGATTTTGGCTCCTGTTCTCGCCTTCTACGTAGCCGACGACTTCGAGGAAGCCATCGAACTCTGCCGCAGGATCAACATCCATGGCGGTGTGGGGCATACGGCCAGCATCTACTCCAACGACGAGAAAAAAATCGAGTATTTCTCCTCGGTCATGAATGCCGGCCGCATTCTCGTCAACACACCGGCTTCACAGGGAGCGATGGGAGGGACATACAATTCCCTCGTTCCGTCCCTGATGCTGGGCTGCGGGACGAGCTGCAGCACAACGACGACGGACAATATCTCCGTCCGCCATCTGCTTCATATCCACCGCATCGCCCGGAGGAAAAAGGAACCCCTCATTGAAGATTTTAATAATGAAAAGCTCTTTGATGAGTCCTTTGGCTTAAATGATCGGGAATAGGCGCCGTCAATAGAGAAAGGCGAAGGACAGGATTGTATGTATCATGTTGATAATAAATAAATAACACCCGACCCAATTCCCTTTTGCGATTGACAAAAACGATCCGGGTGCTATAATGGGTGGAACTGATTTGGTTTTATGGACGAAAAGAAAACAGGAGCCCGGTTGCAGCGCCTGTTCGGATGTTTGCGGCAGACGCAGGGGAAATGAAGTGACGGGGTTGAAAGTGGAAGTGAATGAAGATTGCTGTTGATGCCATGGGGGGGGATTTTGGCCCTCGTGTTGTAGTGGAAGGAGCCATTTCCGCCGCTCGTGAGATGGATGTGGAGGTCCTGCTTGTCGGAAACAAGGATCTGATCCGGGAGGAATTTGGTCGCTACGGATACAACGGACCGCGTCTCTCCATCGTAAGCGCGTTGGAATCCATACACATGAGCGAAGGACTGTTGTCATTTCGCAGAAAAAAGCGGTCCTCCATTCAGGTGGGGATGCAGCTCGTAAGGGACGGAGAGGCCGACGCTTTTGTGAGCGCCGGGAACACCGCCGCCGTGGTGTTTCTTGCAACCAGGGTGCTTGGGCTCATACCGGGTATCGAGCGGCCCGGATTATCCATTCTTGTTCCGACTCTCACAGGAATGACGCTTTTAATCGACGTCGGTGCCAATATCAACTGCACGGCCAATCATCTCGAGCAGTTTGCGGTGATGGGAAAAAACTTCATGGAGCAGGTGTACGGCGTTAAAAATCCCCGAATCGGCCTGATGAGCGTCGGAGAGGAAAAAAGCAAGGGAAATCCCGTTACCAAGGACGTCTATTCCCGGTTGTCGGCATCCTCTTTGAATTTTGTCGGGAATGTCGAGGGAAATGATATCTACTCGGGACGGACGGACGTCATTGTCAGCGACGGTTTTACAGGGAATGTGGCTCTGAAAACCAGCGAAGGGGTTGTCGGGTCCTTCATCCGCATGGCAAAACGGGAAATCACGCGTGACCTGTTCGCCAAAATCGGATACCTTCTCATGAAGCGGAATCTCAAGCGCGTCATTAAAAAAATGGACTACGCTGAGCACGGTGGTGCACAGCTGCTTGGTGTGAACGGCGCCTGTGTGGTCGGTCACGGCCGCTCCAATCCCGTCGCTGTAAAGAACGCCATCCGTGTGGCCAAGGATTTTGCCGCGAGCGGTGTTCAGGCAAAAATCGCCGAAGACATTTCACTCCTGGTTTCGCGCAAACGGAATACCGCAGCTTAATTCCGATCCGTCAAGTCTCTGAACCGATCAGCGCATTTGCCCCGCTTTCTCCAGAATCAAGGACAGCGGATATCCAATAATAAACATACCGGCGGTGACGGTCAGGATAAAACCGATCTGCCCCGGAGAAAGGGGAACCGCCTGAAAAAGGGTGTTGAGCGGGGAGTAGAGAACGGCTGCCTGAAGAAGCAGAGAAAAGGCGAGGGCGCCCCACAGCCAGGGATTGGAGAAAAACCCCTGGCGGGTCCGCATACGGATGAGCTGCACTCTGACAATTTGCAGCAGCACCATGGTCGTAAAGACCATGGTGCGGGCCGTTTCGATATCATCCTTCAATCCTCTCTGAAAACTGATAAGCGAGGCCAAACAGATCAATCCGCCCATGATGAAAATTTGCAGGGTTAGACCCTTCATGATGCCTGATTTTGGATCCCTTGGTTTCCCGTCCATGATGTCGGGGGGTGCCGGATCAACACTAAGAGCGATCGCCGGTGGTCCGTCCGTGATGAGATTAATCCACAAAATCTGAACTGCGATCAGAGGAAGGGGCATCCCGAGGAGTACGGCGATGAACACGGTGGAAACCTCTCCGATATTGGAGGAGAGCAGATAATTGACGAATTTTCGGATATTGTTGAAGATGGCCCGTCCCTCCTCGACGGCATTAACGATGGAGGAAAAATTATCGTCGAGGAGGATCATATCCGAGGCTTCCTTGGCCACGTCCGATCCCGTGATGCCCATGGCGATGCCGATATCGGCCCGCTTGAGTGCGGGAGCGTCGTTGACGCCGTCTCCCGTCATGGCCACAACCTGACCCTTTTTTTTCAGAGCTTCAACGATGGCCAGCTTATCTTCGGGATTGACGCGGGCAAAAACACCGATGTGATCGATTTCCTTATCAAGGTCGATATCCCGTAATTCCCGGCCCGCAACCACCCTGCCCTGGATATTCAGCTGTTTTGCCACCGCAGCCGCTGTTCCCATGTAGTCGCCCGTGATCATGATAACTCGGATTCCGGCCGACCGGCATCGGGCGATACTGTCCCGGACTTCCTCCCGGGGAGGATCGATCATCCCCTGTAATCCGACCCAGATGAGGTCGGTTTCGTAGGCATCTGAATCCCCGGAGGAAGAAACGGATTTCCAGGCGAAACCCAGCACGCGCAGCGCTCCGGCGGTGAGGTCTTTGTTGGCCCCGCAGATTCGCTCTCTGTCATCCGGAGTCAGTTCTCGGACAACTCCGTTTTCAGCGATTCGTGTGCAGCGGGCCAGGAGAATATCCGGCGCCCCTTTGATATACACATGAAAGGTGTCATTCTTCCGATGAACCGTGGTCATCATCTTCCGTTCGGACGAAAACGGCACCTCGTCCACGCGGGGAAATTCCTTTTCCAATTTCCCGGATATGTGTCCTCCCTTGGCAGCTGATACCAGAAGGGCGCCCTCCGTCGGATCTCCGAGGATGTGCCAGCTTTCTCCGTCCTGTTCGAGACGGGAATCGTTGTTCAGGGCGCCGATGCGGAGGATGAGCGGGAGATTGTCCGTCTGCTCCGAAAAAGATCCGACCGGGCTGTATCCTGATCCTTCGACGAAAATTTTCCGTCCGTCGATGAAGATGGTCGTCACCGTCATGGCGTTGTGGGTCAGCGTTCCTGTTTTGTCCGTGCAGATGACGGTTGTGCTTCCGAGCGTTTCAACGGAGGGGAGATTGCGGATGAGAGCGTTCCGCCGGGCCATCCGCTGAATACCCAGAGCCAGGGAGATGGTGACAACGGCCGGCAGACCTTCCGGAATGGCGGCCACGGCCAGGCTGATGGCCACCAGAAAAAACTCCAGAAGGGGCTTTCCCGTAAGCACGCCTGCCATAAAAACGGAAAAACAGACGCCGATGGTCAGAACAGCCAGCCATTTCCCGAGAACTTTTAACTGCTTCTGAAGAGGTGTCGGTTCGGATTGGGTGTGCTGGATCATGTGGGCGATTTTTCCCAGTTGGGAATCCATACCGGTCGAGGTGACAACGGCACGGCCTCGTCCTTCAGTGACCACCGTTCCTGCAAACAGCATGTTCTTGCGGTCTCCGAGCGGCAGGTCCTTCTCGTAAATCTCCAGCCTCTTCTTGACCGGAAGGGATTCTCCCGTCAGAGCCGCTTCCTGGGTTTGGAGTCCGGCGAGTTCCACCAGCCGGGCGTCAGCCGGAACCTTGTCTCCGGCGGCGATGAGGACCACATCTCCAGGAACGACGTCCGCGGCCGGAATGGATCGTTCTTTTCCGTCGCGAAGAACGACGGCCTGGAGAGAGGTCATCTTCTTTAACGCTTCGATCGCCCGTTCAGCGTTGAATTCCTGAATGAATCCGATCACGGCGTTGAGAACGATAATGACGGAAATCACGCCCGCATCGATGTGCTCGCCAAGCAGAAGGGACACCAGAGCGGCGGCGATCAGGATCCACATGAGAGGGCTTGTGAACTGTCCGGTGAGGATATGAAGCGGGCTAACGCCCCTCTCTGTTGTGATGGTGTTGTGTCCGTACTTGAGAAGCCTGTTCTGCGCCGTTTTTTGCGACAACCCCTTCTCGTCCGTATCAAGGACGCGGTAGGTTTCGTCTATTGTTCTGTTGTAAAAATCCATTCATTCAATCCGCGAAAAGATGATCCATATATACCATCTCCATCAATTATTTCAACTTAGATTTTCCATTTAGATTTTCCATTTTATTATTTACCCTGACAGTCGTGATATGGAATGAATATAAAAAACCAAGAATATTTTTATCTTTTTCGGTCGGATGCCCTCTCTTGACGCGCTCCTTTGGACATGCTATAAAAAAATGCGGGGTTTTTTAGAAAACAGCAGAATCGCCGTCATCAGGTTTTATCCCGTAATTCCTTCCCTCGGGGAGAGGTGTCATGAAAATTCACAATTATTTTGGTATTGGAAGTAAAAACATACAAAATAAAGAGGAAAAAAACGGGGCTGAGAACGCCTTTGAGGGGCATTCCGTTTTGAACGAGAATATCGGAACGAACGGCCGGGAACCGGAGGATGTTCAGAAAAGACCGGATTTCGGCGATACCGTCTACCTTCCTCCCTTTACGGAGGCGGAATCCGGTCCCGAGACGGAACCTGAGCCCGAACCAGAGGAAGAAAAAATCTATATCCGTTCCGATGATTCGACTTCGGTCGATTATGAGCTTATCAAAGGCCCCATCGGTCTCGATGTCGGCACCACATCCATCGTCCTGGCCCACAAAAGCAACAAGGATTTTAAAACCCGCCTGGAGTTGAACGCGTTTTACACCATCCCCTCGTCCCCGGAAAACCTCTGGGACCTACGGAGATTTCCACCATTTATCATGAGTCCATCATCAAGCGGCATCTGGAAAAGATGGGATTTTCTCCTCTCGCGATCAATGAGGGGTTGACCGTCGTGCTGTCCGAGCTCGCCTCCAACGATTTTACGGGGATCGGAATCAGCATGGGCGGCGGGATGTGCAACATCTGCTTTTCCTACCTGACTATCCCCGTCGTCACGTTCAGTCTTCAAAAAGCGGGAGATTACATCGATCAAACGGTCGGCCGTTCCGTCGGCGAATCGGCGGTGCGCATCAAAAAGATCAAGGAGGAAACGCTTAATCTTGCCAAGGATCCCGGAAACAGAATCGATACGAGCCTCCACATCCACTATGAAAACCTGTTTAACACCGTGCTTAAAAGCCTCCAGAAATCTCTGGGGGAATCGACCAATATTCCCCGACTGACCGATGGGGTGCCCATGGTTCTCAGCGGCGGCACCGTCATGCCGGAAGGCTCCCTGGAGAAATTTAAAAAAATCATGAAGGATTATCCTCTTCCTATTAAAATATCCTCCGTCAGAGTCGCAAAAAATCCTCTCTATACGACCGCCAAGGGCGCCTGGATGATGGCTCAGACTTAAAGTTCAGATCATACAGAGATGGAATTCCGGGTCGCTTTTTTTTCCGACAACGACATTCGGGGCGGGATCCTTTCACAAACCCTGTCCCGGGCCGGAATAGAAGCGGAGTGGCACAAATCCCCTCTGGAAACGCGGCGGGCCGTCGAGAGGCAGCGATATTCCCTCGTCATCCTGGATGTGGACCCCCGGCTTCCGTCCGCCCTGACATTAGTGGAGGCTCTTGCGGTCGACTTTCCGGAAACCCAATTGATTGTACTGACGGTGGCGTTCACTTCCTCGGATATCAAATCCTTCCTGCTTCGACAGGGGAACTGTATTCATCTCTCCGGTCCGCTGGATCCGGATCTGCTGTTGGAACTCATCAGTGAAAAGAAGCGGGATCTGGATGAAGAGAGCCGCAGGGGCACCGTGCTCCTTGCCCTGAAACAAAGCCTGAAGTGGAGCCGCCGGGCGTTCCGAGTGGCCTTTCCCATTACGATCGCCGTATTTTTCGGGGCCCTGATCGGGTACGTGTACTGGTGTTTCGCCACCCTTCCGGACCTGTCCCTTCTCGAAGAATACTCCCCCTATCAATCCTCCAAACTGTACTCCCAGGAGAGCCGCCTGCTCAGAGAATTTTATCTGGAAAGGCGGACGTTTGTTCCGGCCGAGGACATTCCCGAAAAAGTCAAAAACGCACTGATCGCCATCGAGGACAACAATTACTACACCCATCCCGGAATCGATGTGGTGCGAACCCTGAGTGCCCTTTTCAGAAATATTCACGCCGGCGCCTTCGTCCAGGGCGGAAGCACCATCACCCAACAGCTGGCCAAGATGATTTTTCTTGAGCCGCGGAAAACGATCACACGAAAGATTCAGGAGATGATCATCGCCCTCAAGATCGAACGGCGGTATTCAAAGGACGAGATCCTGGGGCTTTATCTGAATCAGACCTATTTCGGCACCCGGGCCTACGGTATCGAGGCGGCCTCTCAGATCTACTTCGGGAAACCCGTCGAGGAGATTTCCACGGCAGAGGCGGCTCTGCTGGCGGCCCTTCCCAAATCCCCCCAGAACTACTCCCCCTATATTCGACCCGACTGGTCCCTCAGCCGCCGGGATCACGTTCTTCGCAGAATGCGGGACAAAGGATTTATAGGACCGGATGAATACAGCGAAGCGTTGAACGTTGACATCCCTCAGAAAATTTCGGGCGCGAGATTCGACTCCCCTTATTTTGTGGAGTACGCCCGTTCCATTCTGAAGGAGCGGTTCGGGGACCGCCTCTATGTTTCCGGCCTCAAGATTTTCTCGAGTCTAAATTATGACATGCAGCTTCATGCCGAGGAAGCGGTCCGAGCCGGCATTGAAGCATTGAATCAGAGGGGATGGCCTGGTGTCCAGGCCGCTCTGGTGGCGGTTGAGATGAAAACCGGTAAAATCCGGGCCATGGTCGGAGGATCAAATTTCTGGGAATCACAGTTCAACCGGGCGACACAGGCCCACCGGCAGCCGGGATCGTCCTTCAAACCCATCGTTTTTCTGACCGCGCTCAACATGGGTTACCGTCCGGATGACCTGATCACGGACACGCTCAAAACCTATCAATCCGGCGGAGTGAGCTGGACACCGAAAAACTATGGAAATTCTTACCGGGGTGATGTCACACTGGAGACGGCATTCGCTCTGTCCCTGAATGCAGCCACGTTGGATCTTGCCCGACGGGTCAAATTGAAAAATATCATTCGAACCGCAGAAGATCTGGGGATTCGAAGTCCCGTGCGGCCTTTTTATCCCTCCACGATTGGAGCCTCGGAAGTGACCCTTCTGGAGATGGTCTATGCCTATCTGGCGCTGGCCACCGGAGACCGGTTTGAGCCGGCCTGCATCGACAAGATCATCGATCCGGAAAAAAACATCCTGCTGGAGCCGAAGATTGAGAAGGAAACCGTCATCAACCCGTTGGTGCTGCGGAGAATCCGTCATCTGCTCCGCGCCAGCGTCAGCGATGGGACGGCTCGGAAGGCCGAGGTCCTCGACAGGCCGGTTTTCGGAAAAACGGGGACTTCGAACGATTATGCCGATGCCTGGTTTATCGGATTTGACGACACACTGGTGGTCGGGGTCTGGGTCGGCCGCGACAAACGGATCCCCATCGGTGATGAAGAAACCGGATCGACGGCCGCCCTGCCCATCTGGGTGGAATTCATGAAGAATTTTTGATTCCGGTGATGCCGGAAGCTTGACAAAAGCCTCTATCAGGCCAGGTGTCAGAAATGTCTCGATGAGAGCAGCGGCGGTGATCAGCGGAACCACGATCACCAGCCACAGAAGAGCGGCCCGCCTTAGATCGGGGAAAAAAGAAGGCCTGACCTCCGGCTTCGGATTGAAGATCAGCCTGATCAGAAAAAGAGACAGATGAAGGCCGATCCCGGCGCTGAGGAGGAAGGCCGGGATCTCGAACAGGCCGTGGGGGGCGATCCCGAAAAGAAGGAGAGTTCCGATATTCAATCCGCTGTTCTGATAGACCGCCGTGATGACACCGATTCCGGCGCCGTTGGCGAAGACGGCAAATGCGGGGATGCAGAGAAACGGCACGACACCCGTCACGAGTACCAGGAGAGAGGCCTGCAGGTTGTTTTTAAGAATCGCCAGAAACAGCGGAAACCCGGGTTCGCGAACGGGGATTTTCTGCTGCAGGATTTTTGCCATCAGCGAAAACAGCTTCTGTGCCTCCTCCGGATGAAGGATAAGCAGAAAATGGGTCAGAAGCGCGGCGATCAAGAACAGAGACGCAACTATAAGCAGGGGAAGCCCCAGCGTTTTTCTGATCCAGGTCCACTCCGACTGCAGGTTCATTTTGAACCGACCTTAAAACCGGATGACATTGAGAAGAAAAAAGACAAGAAATGTGAAAAAGGCGCCGCCGGCGAGATTGAGGAGAAATCCGAGCCCGAGCATGCGTTTGAGTGAAACGCCGGGAAAACTGGCGTAGGAAACGGCGTTGACCGGAGTGGCGATGGGAGTCATGAAGGCGCCGCTGGCGGCCAGGGTCACGGCCAGGAGAAACAGGAGCGGATTTTCTCCCATGGAGGTGCTCATCTGTCCTACAAGAGGAAGCATGATGAGCAGGACTGTTGTGTTGTTGAGGACCTCCGTTAAAAAAATGGCGACGAATATGACGGCTGTTAGAAAAAGAAAAATTCCCCCCGTTTGAGGGATGATGCCGTTGGCTATTCGTTCTATAAACCGGACGAGCAGGCCGTCCATTCCGGGGGTTGCCGGATTGTCGCCGATTTTGAGGAAGAGGAGGGCGAGGAGGGTCACACCTCCCATAAAAAATAGGCCGAAAAACGGCAGATCGTACAGGATCCTGTTGGCGGAAATGAAAACATTTTCGTTTTTTTGCCGGAGGTCCTGAAACGGTTCCCTGAACAGGGTACGCCAGACGCTGTTCATGCCGGCCTGAATCCGCCGGTCCATGCCGTTGGGATCAATGGAGGGACGACGGAATCGGCATCGTGTCTCTTTGACCGTTTCATTGATAAAAATAAAGGGGGCGAAGGCCGTGTATAGTAGTAGAAAAACCAGGTTTCGGAACAGAGAGGGGAAAGTGCGCTCTTTTCGGGGAAAAACGCAGGCGACAAAAAGAAAAACGACAAAGTAAGAAGAAAAAAACAGGTCGATGATATTCAGGCCAAGGAAGATTTTCCCGGGTTGAAAAAAGAACTGGAGCGCCGTCATGCAGAATATTAACGCGATGTTGACGGCGAAAAACAGGACAAATCGTTTGAAGAAGGGATTCCCGTTTCCGGAGACCTCCCATTTCAGCTCCAGTGATCGGGGAAGTTTTTTTTCACCGATTTTCAGGATCCAACTGGCCACAAGGACGAGAAGAAGAGTGGCGGGAACACCCACCATGAACCAGGAGAAAAAGGTCACGTGTTCCCTGCCCTGGATCTTAACAAGATCGAGGAAGGCGAGGTAGAACACATTCTGCGGAGAGCCCGTGATGGAGCCCATTCCTCCGATGTTGGCTCCGTAAATCAGGGCCAGAATCCACTGGGAGGAGAGTATTTTCCTCTGGTTTTCATCCGTGATCTGTTGAATGAGATAACGAAGGATGGGAATCATGGAGAGAACGACGACTGTGTTGGAAAAAAAGAGGGAGAGGGCATAGGACACGCCGAGGATTCCGGTCGTCAGGGCGGCGGTTCGTGTGCCCAGCTTCGGAAGCAGGGTCCGGATGGCGTATTCGTGACTTTCGCTGTCGATGAAGATGCGGGAAATGAGATAGCTGATGACGATGATGATGTAGCTTTGTAGTCCGCTCATGGATAAACCGATTCCTGTTTCGGGGGCGTGAAGAACCACTGATTGCGCTTTTGATTGTAATGGAAACCGGAAAAAATGTCTTCACCGGATTTATCGGTGCCTACGGTAAAGTGGACAATGCGCCCGGCATTTCCGGGCGGGCGGCCTTCCATCCGGCGGCGAGCTGAGAGGACAGCCGTTGAATCAGATCTTTCGACGTCGAAACCGAAGCGATATTATCCGTTTCACCTGGGTCGGTTTGATGGTCGTAAAGTTCATACCCTATGTGACGGCCGGTGAAAAGATCCCCCCACTGAATCAGACGGTAGCGATCGGTCCGCATGCTTCGTCCTATAAAGCGGCGTGCGAATCCCATCAGCCCCAGGCTGAAGGCGGCCGTTTTCCAGGGACGCTGCGGCTCGGTGAGGAGAGGAACCATGCTCTGGCCCTCCAGATTGTCCGGCACCTTCAATCCGGCCAGTTCACAGATGGTGGGGTAAATATCGACAAATTCCACAAGAGCGGAGGTGTGAAGCCCCTGTTTGCCTCCGGGAGCCGAAACAATGAGGGGAGCATGGAGATCCGTCTCGTAGCTTGTCCTTTTTCCCCAGGCGCCGTACTCACCGAGTTTGGTGCCGTGATCACCGAGCAGAACAACCATGGTGCTGTCTCTCAGGCCGAGTTCATCCAGGCCTTTGAGAACCCGACCGATCTGCTCGTCAACAAAACTGACGCTGGCGTAATAGCCGTGTTTGAGCCGGCGGATTTCCTGCTCGGTCAGACCTCCGGCTCCGGGAAGCCGAACGGCCGTGAACTCTTCATAACAGGCCAGCTCGTAGTTTTCGTTCAGAGAGAAAGAGGGGGCGTTTTTCGGCGGTTGACGATAAGCGGGCAGCGGCAGCTCGTCCCGGTTGTAGAGGTCCCAGAACCGTTTGGGAACGTTGTAGGGCAGGTGGGGTTTGTAGTAACCGAGAGCGAGAAAAAACGGACCCGTGTCCTTCAACTTCTTAAGCTGTGACAGGGCTTGCTGCGTGATGAGGGTGTCGTAGTAACCGTCTTCCGATCCTTCCCAGGCTTCGTCCACGGGCCCCCTCAGAACGGTCTGCTGCCAGGTGTTTGATCTTCCGTACATCTTTCCGATGGCCTGAATATCTTTGATTTTCTGCCGCGTTTCCGGAGACTGGTAGATACATCCCGAATCGATGTCCGGTTCGGCGATGCTCCAGGAGGGGGGATCGGGCAGGACGTCGTGGAAAATTTTGCCGATACGGACGGTCCGGTAGCCGTTCCTCTTGAAATATTGAGGAAGGGTTTTGATGAAGGGAAGGGTTTTTCGAAAATGCGTGTCCAGGTCGAGGACGCGTAGGGTTTCAGGCCTCAAACCCGTCAACAGACTGGAGCGGGACGGATTGCAGATGGCCTGCTGGCAGTACGCCCGGTCGAAAACGATGCCTTTCCGGGCCAGATTGTCGATGTTGGGGGTTTGAATGAGATCCCGGCCGTAGCAGCCCAGTTCGGGCCGCAGGTCGTCGACCATGATGAAAAGGACGTTCAGGCCGGGTTTCCCGGTTTTCGACTGGGACTGCGCGGGAATCCCCGTCAGAGCCGTAGCTGCCACTATCCCGGAGGCGCGCAGGAATTCCCTTCTGTCGAATTGTGTAGAAAGCCGTCTTCCTATTTCTGTTCTCCTCTCTCTTTTCGAGAGGGCCCGCCCCTCCTTCTCGGGACGGTCTCCTCTTCCATAAATCCACCCATGTTGCACTATAGATTTGTCTGTAATCGTTGTCAATGCAAAATGTTCCATGGAATTTATTGAATTCGGGGAGAAGTCTTTTTCTTGGGATGGTGCCTGGGTAGAGGACGGATTAGATGAGGCAGTGGCGGGCAGAGCTTAAAAAGGAAAAATCCGTCCGATCCGATTGTCTGAAAGTCCTATATCAGGTGTCCTATATCCGGGGTTTTCCGAAGGGGGGAATTGAGGTATCATGAGTCCATCATGAAACGAACAAAACGGATCGGTATTCTGACCGGCGGCGGCGACTGTCCGGGGCTCAACGCCGTCATTCGGGCCGTCTCCAAAACGGCGGAGAACGAATACGGCATGGAGGTCATCGGGTTCAAGGACGGATATGAAGGGCTGATCAACGACAACTATGTCCACCTGAACGACGAGGCCGTATCGGGCATTTTGACGCGGGGGGGCACAATCCTCGGGTCTTCAAACAGGGCCGATCCCTTCCACCATCCCGTTCTTCAGGATGAGGGATATGTCTATCTGGACCGAAGCAGCCAGTGTCTGCGGAACTTCCAGGCGCTGGGGCTGGACTGCCTGATCGCCATCGGAGGAGATGGCACTCTGACCGTTTCCGCCGGCCTGGCCGGAAAAGGCATGCCCATCATCGGTGTTCCGAAAACCATCGACAACGACATTGTGGGGACGGATGTCACCTTCGGGTTTGACACGGCGTCGCAGACCGCAACCGATGCCATCGACCGCATCCATACGACGGCGCAGTCCCACCACCGGGTCATGATCGTAGAGGTGATGGGCCGCTACGCCGGCTGGCTGGCCCTCGCTTCGGGACTGGCCGGGGGCGGGGATATCATTCTCCTGCCGGAATTTCCTTACAACATCGAGGCCGTCTGCGAAAAAATCAAAACGCGCAATTCGCGGGGCAAGAAATTTTCCATCGTTGTGGTTGGGGAAGGCGCCAGACCGGAGGGAGGGGAGATGGTCGTAAGCCGTGTGCTCGAAAACTCTCCCGAAAAAGTGCGGCTGGGCGGCATCTCTCATCAGGTGGCCGCTCAGATAGAGGAAAAAATCGAAGTTGAATGCCGGGTGACCATTCTGGGGCATCTTGTGCGGGGAGGGACGCCGACGTCCAGGGACCGGCTGTTGGCGACCGTTTTCGGCTGTGAGGCGGCCCGGATGGCGGACCGGAAGGAATACGGCCGGATGGTGGTGCTGAACGGGAATCGTGTGGAGTCCATCCCGATCAAGGATATCGCCGGAAAAA
>JAHIPL010000272.1 GCA_018894615.1 Acidobacteriota bacterium
ATCCTCGCTGGGGCTGATGAGGGCCATGGCGCCTCTATGCCGAAAAAAATAGGGCATGATAAAAATCCGGCCATGCCACACAAGAGTGACGACGGGAACACCGGTTTTTTTCAGATTGTCATATGCCTCCGCTCCGACCACCTGAATGCGGGCTGTCCTGTGCCAGAGCCAGAACAGAATTTTTCCGAAGCGGCCGATGAATCGCCAACGCATCCCTTTTCGAAGCTCCGTCATTGTCTCTCCTTCTTTCGGTTCAGGTGCCTTCGATCCATCAAATAGCCGGAGAAAAACAATCCGGCACACCCCGCCATCCCGAGAGGAACGGAATACGGCCAGGCCGGCAGTCCCATCTGCAACCATCCCAGCGCCTGAACAAATCCGAGCAGGGCAAACAGGCTCCCGCCTGCCAGACTGAAAAGGCCGGCCCTCGGAAAACGTCCTTTCAGAAGAAACATGGCCATACCTGGAATAAAAAAGCCCACAGCCATGATTTCGGAAGCCAGTCCGAGTGTCTTGAGAATGCTCTGAAACCGGGTGGCGACCAGAAATGCCGCCACTCCCATGATCACTGTCGAAAGACGGCTCAATCCGAGGCTTTTCCTGTCATCCACCGGAGGGAGTATCTGGATGAACACGTCCCTTGTCAGTGAAAGAGCTCCCGTGTTGAGGACGGAATCGAGGGTGGAAAGAATGGCGGAAACAACAGCGACAAACAGAAGGAGGCTCAATCCTCCGCCGAACCTTGCGGAAATCAGACGGGACAGAACCGGGCTGCCATCCCCGGAAGAGGGAAGAACGGCCAGGGACATCATGCCGATCGCAGTGATGAGGAGATAAACGGCAAACAGCACCGCCCCGGAGCCGGCAAGGCCCCTCACGGCGCTTCGCCTGTCCCTTGCTCCCTGGATTCTCTGCCATGTGATGGGCGAAATGATCCAGGCCGCCGTGAAAGACAAAAAAATGAGTCCGCTGCGCTTCCAGTCGGCGAACAGATTTAAAAAGTCTCCTTTCCCCATTCCGGACGCAAGGGCCGTCACCTCTCTGAAGGATACGGTGTGTGCCAGCAGGCCGAACAGCAGAACAATTCCGGCGGACAGCACCACGAGCTGAATACCGTCGGTGATGACCACGGAGTAAAATCCTCCGATGATGGAATAGGCCAGGACCACGGTCGTGGCCAGGGCCAATCCCGTTAAATAGGATGTTCCCATCACGGACTCGAGCAGCTTTCCGAGGGCAACCATCTGAGAAGCGGCGAGCAGCACCATATACCAGATGATAAGGGCGGCGGAGAGATGACGCACACCCCTTCCGTAAAAGCTCTCGACAAGATCCGGGAGGCTGACGATGGGAAAACGCCGGATGGGACCGGCCAGGACGAAGGCGAAAACAAGGACCGTCACCACCGTCGGCATGCCCATCACCCAGAAAGCGCTGATCCCTCTTTGAAACGCTTCATCCACAGAGACCAGGGTGCTGGTCGCTCCGAGCCACGAAGCGCTGACCGTCAGAAAAACGAGAAAACCGGACAAACTGCGGGAGGCCAGGAAAAAGTCCTCCAGACTTTTATTCTTCCGGGAAAGCAGCCAACCCGACAGAAAAAGGCCGGTGAGATAAACGGCCATAACGATCAGAAAAGTGAGCTGCATCTCTGCCTTTATAGTAAAATTTCAGTCCTTTCGCAACACATCTCCTCTTTCAGACATTTAAAAGCCCCTTAACGGCGCTTAATAAATTCAAAGGAACGTTGTGTGAAGCCGGAAGGGGAGCGCTTCACCGTCCATCCGGACAATCGGGAAGCTGGCTTTTAATACCGCTCATGCTTATAATGACACCATGAAAAGAGTGTTTTTTTGGATGCTGGTTCCGCTTCTTCTCTATTCGCAGAGCGCGGATTTAACCATCGGTCGTCTCGAAGAGACCTTTTCCCGGATCCGGACATTTCAAGCGGAGTTCGAGCAGACCTACACATCTTCATCCGTCTCAGTTCCCTTGACTGAAACGGGCCGGATATTTTTTCAGAAGCCGGACACCATGAAATGGGAATACAAAACACCTGAAGAAAAAATCTTTCTCAGCGGGGATGGAATGTTTCAGTACTACATCCCTGAGGATAACCAGCTCATTCGGGGATCCGTACCCCGGGAAGGGCATGAGGGGGAAATCCTGCTGATCCTTTCCGGCCAAAAAAAAGTTTCCGCCGGCTATGACATCGAAAAGATCATGCCGGAAGGTGAGGGAGCGCCTGTTTATAAGCTTATACCAAAAGAGGAAGGCTACTATTCCCACCACCTTCTTGTCATCGACGAACGCACCGGTCTCATTCAAACTCTCGCTCTTTTTGACTGGACGGGAAACATGACGGAAATCCGCTTCAATGGCATTCGCACTGATGTGAGATTCAAATCCGGGATTTTTCTTCTCAAAGTCCCTGATGACGTGGAAATTATTGAATACTGACATCTTTTCCATAAAAACCAATCCAGCGGATTTTCGTATAAAAGGGCTAGAGGACGAGGATGTCCTCCATGGATGAAGACAAACAAATTATTGAACGGGTTCTGCAGGGCGAAAAAGAGGCCTTTGCCATGATTGTTGAAAAATACCAGAAGTCCCTCTTCAATTACATCGGCCGTATGGTGGGAGAGAGAGAACTGGCCCTGGATTTCACTGCGGATCGAAAAAGTCCTCGATCAAATCCCTCCGGCCCTACGAGAGCTGTTTGTCTGGCGCCACATCAACGAGTTCAGCTATGAAGAAATCGCGGAAATAAAGGATCTTCCTCTGGGAACCATCAAGAACCGTGTCTATCAGGCGAAAGAGCTGATCCGCCGCCATATGGAGAAAATCACATGAATTGTCTGCCTGGCGAGACAATTTTTCGTTTCCTCGAGGGGGAACTTCCGCCGAATGAAGAACCATCGGTTCAGGATCACCTTCTCCGCTGCCCCTCCTGCCGCACTGCCGTAGAGGAAAGAAAGCGCTTCATCCAGGCCGTCTGCACACTCTCCCGATGGGAGACTCCGCCCGGTTTTACACAGAGCACCATGACGCGCCTCATGATACAGGCCTCCTCTCTCCGGATTCCGCTTCTGGCCATCGCTTCCGGATTCGCCACCTCCACCCTTCTTGTTTTCGGGTATCTGTGGTTGACGGGACAAAACCTGGCCGGCTTTTTTCTCGGTCTCAACCGGACCTTCCTCACCCTGATCAAAACGGTGTCTGTCGGTACGGCAAAAACCATCAAACTTTTTTCCATTCTGGCCAAAGCGATCCGGCAGCTCGGTGCGGTACTCCTTTCGGGAATCGGCCGCATCTCCGATCAGATGAGCATGGAATTTCAGATTTTTCTGGTGTTGGCGGCCTGTGTTCTCTCTCTTTGTCTCTTTCTGGCAATTCGAAAAAAAATGACCATCGGAGTAAAAACATGAACAGACGGTGGATTGCTCCTTTACTGGCCTTCATTGTTATCCTCGGATCCAGTCCGCTTTTTGGTCAGGGCACCGTCCTCCAGAAGGACATCCTGGTGAAAAGGGATGAGATCAAGCAGAATGTCATCAGCTTCGGGGGAACCATCACCGTCGAGGGAGACGTCAAGGAAAACGTCATCAATTTCGGAGGAACCATCATTGTAGACGGAAACGTGGGAGAACTCGTCCTCGGCCTCGGATCGACAATCCGAATGACAGGACGGGCTGTCGTCGAAGGCGATGTCGTCTGCATCGGAGGCCTTCTGACAAAAGAGGACGGGACTTCCATCAAGGGTGACACCATCTATTTCGAGATGAGGGATGAAGAGGGCGCCGGCCGTTTTTTCAACAAGGGATTGGGGGGAATGTTCGGACTGTCCCTCATCCCGATTTTCCTCATCATCAAGCTGATCTCTTTCTTCATCTGGTTTATGGTGGCCGTCATTCTGGCGGCGGTCCTCCCTTCCCAGATCACGTACGCTTCCGATCAGATAAAAAAGGGTTTCTGGCCCATCGCTGGAACGGGATTGATCAGTATTCTGTTTTTCAGCCTGCTCGTCTTCGTCACAGCCCTGCTGTCTCTGATCCTGATTGGAATTCCGCTTCTGATCGCGCTTGTCATCATAGGATTTGTCATCAAGGTGTTCGGCCGGGTTGTTCTCTATTATTACCTGGGTTGGAGCCTGGCGCGAGCCATGGGGAATAAAAACGCAACCCCTATTCTGTCCGTCATTATCGGCTGCATTCTCGTCAGTGTGATCACCTTGATCCCGGTGGTGGGCGCCCTGGCCAGCCTGGTACTCAGTATCATCGGTTGGGGAGTGGTCATCCGAACCAAATTCGGAACGCGCCGGAACTGGTTCAGCCGATCGGTCTGATCAGAGTTCGAGGATCTCTTTCTCTTTGGATGCGGCCAAGTCCTCGATCTGTCTGCTGAATTTATCGATGGATTCCTGGAGTTTGTCGTAACCCCAGAATTTGTCGTCCTCGGTTATTTCCTTCTCTTTTTCCAGCTCTTCGATATCGTCCTTCGCTTCCCGCCGCATGTTGCGAAGAGCCGTTTTTTCATCTTCCATCATTTTTTTGATGTGCTTGGCGATTTCCTTGCGCCGCTCTTCATCCAGAGGAGGAATGGGGATCTTGAGCATTTTACCGTCATTGATGGGATTAAAACCGAGATCAGCGGCCCTGATGGTTTTATCAAGGGCATCCAGGAATGACGGATCCCAGGGTTGAACCGTAATCAGAGTGGGATCGGGAATAGAAAGCGTAGCGACCTGATTGATAGGCGTCTGCGCCCCGTAATAATCGATTTTGAGGTCTTCAAAGATTCCCAGGTTGGCCCGTCCTGTGCGCAGCTTGCTGAGATCCTTACGGAAGTACTCGACCGAAGCCTTCATCCTCTTTTCTAAATCGTCCAAAACTTCCTTGACCATGTCTTCCTCTTTATCAGGTATTCATCCGCCCTCCGGCGCCTGGTCCGTTCATGGGCGGTCAGCTGATCGTGGTTCCGACACGCTCTCCCAGCACCGCTTTTTTCATCTGCCCCTTTTTCTTCAGGCTGAAAATCACAATGGGCATTTTGTTTTCACGACAGAGAGTGAACGCGGTGGTGTCCATCACCTGAAGTCCTTTTTGAAGAACCTCTTCATGGGAGATGGTGGTGAATTTTTTAGCCGACTTGTCTTTCATCGGATCGGCGGAATAGGCTCCGTCCACTTTGGTGGCCTTGAAAATAACATCGGCCTGAATTTCCAGCGCCCGCAGAGCAGAGGCCGTGTCCGTCGTGAAATAGGGACTTCCCAATCCGGCGCTGAATATCACGATGCGGCCTTTTTCCAGATGGCGAACCACCCGTCTCGGGATGAAAGGTTCGGCGACCGATTTGACATCAATGGCTGAAATATGCCGACAGATACACCCCGCTCTCTCGAGGGCGTCTTGAAGAGCGATGGCATTCATGATGGTGGCCAGGAGACCCATATAATCGGCCGATGCCCGATCCATCCCCGCCTCCGTCCCGCGCACACCGCGGAAAATGTTTCCGCCGCCGATCATGATGGCCACCTGAACACCCAGATCCTGAATGTCCTTGATGTCCCTGGCGATGGAATCCGCGGTGATGACATCGATTCCATAGGGAAGGGAACCGAGAAGAGATTCTCCCGAAAGTTTGAGAAGTATCCGTCGATAAGCCGGTTTGCTGGCTTTGTTCATCCTACAGATCAATCTCCGATTTGATACCGGGCAAAACGACTGATGACGACATTTTCCCCGGTTTTGGCGATGAAAGATTTCACAAGATCCTCGATACTCATCTTATCATCTTTAATGTAGGTCTGGTTCAACAGGCAAACTTCCTGAAAATACTTGTTGAGTTTCCCTTCAACGATCTTCTCCATGATCTCCGGCGGCTTGTTTGAATCCTTGAGCTGTCCCCTGATAATGTCTTTTTCTTCGGCAAGCCCTTCCTCGGGTATATTATTCGAGGAGATATATCTGGGATCTGCGGCCGCGATATGCATGGCGATATTTTTCACCATTTCCTGAAATTCCTCGTTCCTGGCCACAAAGTCCGTCTCACAGTTGACTTCGATGAGAACACCGATCTTCAGATTCGCATGAATGTAGGAACCGACGATCCCTTCGCTTGTTTCCCGTGTGCTCTTCTTTTCGGCCCGGGCATATCCCTTTTTCCGAAGAATCGTGATCGCCTTCGCCATATCGCCGTCGGCTTCCGTGAGAGCGCTTTTACACTCCATCATACCGATGCCTGTCCGTTTTCTGAGATCCTGAACCATTGCGGCAGTGATATCCATCTCTGTTCTCCTCGCCTATTCCTGTTTTTCGTCGTTTTCGGGAACAGGTTCCTCATGGGCGGTCTCTTCGACAACGTTTTCCTCTTCGGCCGTATCCGCAGAGGGTTTCGGTTCCTTGCTGACTTCAGTCGCTTCCACCGCTTCCGCCGCTTCCACCGCTTCCACCGTTTCCTCCGGCTCATCCGCTACTGCTTCCAGCTTGACCGCGTCGTCCGAAACATCCTCTTCAGCCTCTTCCTGCAGTTCCTTGTCGATTCTCGCTTTTTTCCCTTCCATGATGGCTTCGGCGATCTTCGAGGTGAAAAGCTCAATGGCCCGGACGGCGTCATCATTGCCGGGAATGGGGTAGGTGATATTTTCAGGATTGCCGTTGGTGTCCACGATGGCCACAATGGGAATCTTGAGCTTCAAGGCTTCCAGAATGGCGATGTCTTCCTTCGTCGAGTCGATGATGACAAGGGCGCCCGGCAGTTTGGTCATGGTCCTGATGCCTCCGAGGTTTTTGTTGAGTTTGCGGTAGACCTTTTCCAGCTTGGACTGTTCCTTTTTAGACTTCAGGTCCCAGCGACCGTCCTCCTTCATCTCGTCCAGTTCGATCAGGCGGTCGACACTCCCCCGGATGACGCTGAAATTGGTGAGAAGCCCGCCCAGCCAACGCTGGTTCACGTAGCAGGCCTCGCATTTTTCCGCCATGTCCTTGATGATATCCTGAGCCTGTTTTTTTGTTCCGACCAGAAGGATTTCCTTTCCTTCTTCGGACAAGCCCCGAATATACTGAAGAGCCTCTTTAAAAATTTTAATCGTTTTTTGCAGGTCGATGATATAAATACCGTTCCTCTGGCCGAAGATATAATCCTTCATCTTGGGATTCCAACGCTTCGTCTGATGGCCAAAATGGACCCCTGCTTCCAACAGTTCTTTCATTGTAACAGAAACCACAGTGCTTCCTCCGTCTTATCTCTTATGGTATTGAGGGGCCTTACGGGCACCGAGCAGTCCATATTTTTTCCGCTCTTTGATCCGTGCGTCCCGAGTCAACAATCCGGCGGCCCGCAGGGTGCCCCTCAGCTCTTTGTTGAACTCAACAAGAGCTCTTGAGATTCCCAGCCTGATCGCATCCACTTGTCCGTTCATTCCCCCGCCGTTGACCCGAATGAACAGATCAAATTTGCTTTCTGTTTCCGTCAGAAGCAGCGGCTGCTTGATGAAACTGGCATGACGGCTCAGATTAAAATAATCGGTAAAAGGACGGGGCTTTTTATTCACATAAAGAGTGATTTCACCTTTTCCGGGCCTCAGGAAAACCCTGGCGATGGATGTTTTCCGTTTTCCCGTTCCGTAGTATTGTATTAAACTCAAGATTCCTCCTAAAACTCGTATTCGTGCGGGGTCTGGGCATGGTGGGGATGATCCGCTCCACGATAGACTTTTAATTTCTTGAACACGGCCCGGCCCAGTTTGTTTTTGGGGATCATTCCCTTGACTGCCTTGCGGATCACATCTTCCGGCTTGTTCTCCATCAGGTCTTTGAGCGTTTTTTCCTTGATCCCTCCCGGATACCCGGAGTGGGAATAATACTTTTTCTGATCCAGTTTGTTTCCCGTCACTCTTATTTTTTCCGCGTTGATGACTATGACAAAATCCCCCGTATCCACAAAAGGAGCGAATTCGGGCTTATTTTTTCCCCTTAGGAGGACGGAAACCTCGGTGGCCAATCGTCCGAGGATTTTTCCATCGGCATTCACCACCCACCACTTCTTCTCCATATCTTCTTTCTTAGGGACATATGTTTTCATAACCTTTAACCTCAGATTTGCGATAGAAAGATGCGATGCACTACATTACTAAATTGCGCCTGTCTTGTCAATATTCGTATGGATTAAAATCAATATAAAAAAACAACTTAGCCGTACTCCACAGAAACGGTCCGCCGCTTCTGCTTAAAAAGCCGCAGGAGGAGCAGCCCCGCGACAAATCCACCGATGTGAGCGAACCACGCAACCCCGCCGCCCAAGCCGATGTTCAGCAGCTGCCCGACAAACCAGATACCGAGAATGATGGCCGCAGGAACGGGAATGACCGAGAAAAAAACAAGCGTCAAAACACGGGCGGACGGATACAGAATAAAATAGGCCCCCAGGATTCCGGCGATCGCTCCGCTGGCTCCGATCATGGGCACCTGAGATCCCGGATTGAAGAGGATATGGGTCAGACTGGCGGCCAGTCCTCCGATCAGATAGAAGATGACGAATCTGAAAGAGCCCAGATAATCCTCGATATTGTTGCCGAAAATCCAGAGATAGAGCATATTCCCGAAAAGATGAAACACGCCGCCATGCAAAAACATGGACGTGAAGAGGGACAGGGGCGGGGAGATTCTGGTCAGGTGGGCGCCGGATTCGGAAATGACAAAGGAGATGGACTGAAAGTGGGTGATTTCATAGGGGATGGCGCCCAGTTTATAAACATACAGTTGAAGACCTTCGGGGGACAGAACCTGATAAAAAAAGACGAGGATATTGACCACGATAAACAAAACCGTGACAACGGGAAACCGTGTCGTCGGATTTTCGTCTTTCAGCGGGATAAACATCTTTTTTTATGCCTCAAGATAAAAAATGCGAACCAGCCGAGGCTGGTTCGCAGCTTGATAAATATGACCTGTAAAAAAGAACGGTTAAAATTACCGGATTTCGCCCAGTTCCTCTTCCAGTTTTTTCCGTTCCGCCTGCCGTTTTCTGGCTTCCTTGAACCGCTCAATGTAGCGGTCCGCCATCTGCTCGTATCGGTCCGCACGATCCGGATCGATCTTGGCCAGAACACTCTTGTAAAGGACGGAGAACCAGGAATAGGGTTCAGGATAGCTCGGATCCAGCTCGTTGGCTTTTTTGATGGCTTCTTCGCTTTTCTCGGCAAGGGCTAATCTGTCGGCGCGATTCAGCTGATTCTGAAGCCGAAACGCCTTGGACCAGCGGTTGACGCCCATGGCCAGCCAGGCTTCCGCATTTTCCGCATTGAGCTCCACCCGTTTGGCCTGATATTTATAGGCCATGTCAAATTCGGGAATAGGTGTCGTATTTTCATAAAACTGGGCCAGATAGGCGTATCCCTGTTCATTTTCAGGATCGGTCTCGATTCGTCTGAAGTACATCTGCAGGGCCTTTTCAGCCGGGGTTTTCCCGACCTTTTTGCCCTCTTCGGATTCTTCTTCCGAACCGCCGGTGGAACGTCTGTAAAACTCGGCCACGACATAATAGTTGCTCACATTGGCCGGTTCGAGGTCGAGGATCCTCAGGTACATCGCTTCCGCTTTGTTAAAGTCCTGAAGTTTGTCATACATATCGCCGAGAGAGAAAATGACGTCCTTGTTGCTGGGATCGAGCTGATAAGCCGTCTCAAACGCTTCCAGCGCTTTCCGCCCTCTTTCCACATTGGATTCCGACTTGTCTCCGATCCCTTTGAAAATGCTTTTATAACTTTCCCCCAGAAAACGATACGCATCGATCAGATCGGGATTATGTTTCAGAGCCAATTCGTATTCCTCGATCGCATCGCGGTACTTCTGCTCGGTAAACGCATAATTCGCTTTGCCGAAATGGTGATTCGCTTTCAGGAAATTATAATTCAGCTTTTTGCATCCAACATTCATAAAAAGGACAGCTGCCAACAGCAGGAACGCCAGTCCTATCGTGATGCCTTTACGATACATCTTGACCTCCTTTGTCATCGCGACCATTCAAATCCTAAAAAGAATTTTATAAAGCAATACCGGTTTAAAGTCAAGGGAAGACGGGGCATCCGACTTCACTCCAAACGCATTCTTATTATAGAGCCTTTGCCCCTTCGCTTCAATCAGAAATTTGGTTTCATTTTAAGCAAAAATCAAGAACGAGTCCGTTCACCCGGGCGGAGGAGGGATGTCAGTTGCGTATGAGACGGATTCGAATGGGCGTTCCCTCAAATCCGAATGTCTCCTGCAGGGAGGAGCATAGAAATTTTTCATATGCCGGAAGAAACCCCGATCGGGTATGGCTGAACAGGGTGAATGTGGGAGGCAGTATTCCGGTCTGGGTCATGTACTTGATTTTGATCCTCTGTTTACGCTTGGAAACGGGAGGATGGTGGATGTGGAGCCAGGCGAGAAAATCATTGAGCCTGGGAGTGGGGATGCGTTTCTGCCCCCCTGCAAACACCTCGTCGGCCAAATCAAGGATTTTAACCACCCTCTGGCCGGTCAGCGCGGACACAAAAAGAAGGGGAGCGTAGTTGACAAAATCCAGTTTATACCGCACCTGTTTGCGGCAAAGGTCCGCCGTCTTCCCGTCCTTTTCAACCAGGTCCCATTTATTCAAGGCCAGAATGAGAGGCTTCCCAGATTCCGCCGCAAGATGGGCGACGGCCGCATCCTGCCGCGTTCCGAATTCCCGGCTGTCCAGAACGAGGCAGATGACATCGGCTTTCTGAATATTTTTCCTGGACCGAACGATCCCGGCCTGCTCTCTCTTGTCCCGGGTGCGGCTCAATTTGCGAATGCCGGCTGTATCGACAAGACAATAGGAACGGTTTTCTCTTCGAACGAACGTATCCGTGCTGTCCCGTGTGGTGCCGGGCATTTCGCTGACAATCAGTTTTTCCTCACCGAGCAGCCGGTTGACGAGTGACGATTTGCCCACATTGATCCGTCCGATGATCGAGATATTGAGCGGTTTTTCCTCACTCTCGTCTCTTTGACAGTCTGGAATTTCCTGATAGATCCGGTCGAAAAGAACGGACAGGTTGTGCTTGTGCTCGGCCGAGAGGAAAATGATGTCCTCATCTCCCAGCCGGAAAAAATCCCCCAGCTTCGATTCCTCGTAATCGGAATCCACTTTGTTGACCACGACCAGGAGGGGTTTGTTCAGTTTTTTCAGGGAGAAATAGAGCTCCTCTTCACCCGGAAGAAGGTCCCGTTTCCCGTCACAGATAAAAAGGAGAAAATCGGCCTCCCGGGAGGCCTCCCAGGCCTTGTCCATCACTTGCCGGGAGAACGGGTCCTCAACATTGTCAAAAAACCCTCCCGTATCGGTCAATTGAAAGGACTTGTCTTCAATGGTGCACACGGCCGTGTTCTGATCCCTGGTCATACCCGGCATGTCATGGACCAATGACTTCTTTGTGCGGAGAAGACGGTTAAACAGGGTGGATTTGCCAACATTGGGAAATCCGACAATAACCACTTTGATCATATCGCGCATGGAAGCACCACTTCAGGGATCACACGAGGATTTTTCACCGGGAGATCACGTCGGCCCGAAAGACAAAAGGTTTGGTCAGGTCGAGATGTCCGCCGAGGGTCTGGTTTTCCCGTCCGTCCACCAGGATGACGACCTGTTTGATCTCTTTGATATTGAATGTCAGCGTGTTCACCAGGCTGTAGATGGTCGCGATATCGGCGGATGATCCGAAAGGATGATGATTCCGGACTTCCCCCAAAAAATCCACAAAGGCGGTCCCGTCTTCAGACAGATAAAACTCCCGCAGCTGCGTTTTCTCCGGAAACGGGCAAATCAAACCTTTTTCAGAACCGGCCAGCAGTTCATTCACGATCCGCCGGGCCTTGAGGCTGACGGAGGCGAACAAGGGGATCTCTCTCGTTTCCGGGCTGAGATTCGGTCCATCTTCCGTGAGGAAATAGAAAGTGACCGTTTCCCTGGCTTCCGTTTCGGGATCAGGGACTCCAGGGTCTTTAAACACGCCGGAAGACAACGACGTGGAATCCCGTCCTCCCTGCTGAAAAAAAACAACCGCCAGAACGATGAGCAGGACAGCAAGGACGGCCAGGATGATCCGTCTTTTTTTCTCCATCGCATCTATTCCTGATAGTCACGGATGTAGTTGACCAGACCCTTATAAATGGCCTGGGCCACACGATCCTGGAAATCGGATGACAGCAGCTTTTTTTCATCGTCGGGGAAACTTAAAAAGGCCACCTCGATCAGGACGGCCGGACAGGCGACACCGGCCAGGACATAAAATTTGTTCTGCTTCACCCCTCTGTCACGCGTCCTGAAAAGGAGATTGAGTTCGGCCTGGATTTTTTCCGCCAACCGGCTGCTCTGCTGAAGATAGGCCGACTGAGCCATATCCCAGAGGATCAACTGGATCTCGTCCGTTTCGTTGGAGGAATCACTCTCATCCAGTTCGGTGGCGGTGTTCTCAAAATACGCCAGCCGGCGGGCTTCCTTATCCGGTGCATTCATGCTGAGGTAATAGGTTTCGGGGCCGCGGGCATTCTTTCGGAAGGAGCTGTTGGTGTGGATGCTGAGAAAAAGAAAGGCATTCAGGTTGTTGGCGGTCGCCGCCCTGTCCTCCAGGGACACCTCCACATCCTTGTCGCGGGTCAACTCCACATGGAAAGCGAACTGGGTTTCGATGATTTTTTTCAGTTTTCGACTGATTTCCAGAACGATATCCTTCTCCAGCGTTCCCTCAGCACTCTTCGCACCCGCCTCCAGTCCTCCATGGCCGGGATCAATCACGATCGTCCGTATGCCCCGAGGTACCGTCCGCCTGGGTTCGCCCGGTTCCGGGCTCTCCTTTTCCCGCCCGGAAATGACAGCCGGACGGTCCGAACTGAAATTTCCCTCAGGGCGAATATTGATGAAATACTGGGGAGGATTATCAATGGAGAAGGTATCATAACTGAAGGCGGATCCGGCCGTCTCTACCGTCAATATGGAGACGCCGGTCTCCTGCTTCCAGCCGACCGCACGAATAAACGCGTTCTCAAAGGCATTTTTCCGGAGGCTCACCCCTGCCTCGGAACGGATGCGCACCTGCAGGACATTTCCCGATTTTTGCAGCTCCGGCTGAATGGGAAAGGACGACTCGATCAGGATGCGGTGGAGGCTTGTGGACTGGGACACGGATACCCGGAGAAAAGACTGGTCCTGCCCGAAAAACAATCCTCCGCAAAAAAGGACCGCCACCAAGGCTGGAACAAAACGTTTCATGTGGTTCACGTGATATTCACTTGTTATAGAAAATATGGTGGAGGCGGCGGGAATCGAACCCGCGTCCGAAGACCTTCGACGCAAGGCATCTACACGCTTATCCTCTCCTTCATTCTCGTTCCACGGCTGCCGAAGAGGAGGGCCACCGCAGAACCAACCCGAATATTGCTTCGCTCACCGCACTCCGGGTGGATGCGGCTCGCTATCCCGCTCGTCGTCGCCTCTCCAGTGCCGCGGGAACTCACATGAAGAGACGGCTGCTTTATTTAAGCAGCGAGTGGCAGAGGTTCTGCACTTATTTGGGTCCACCGTTTTACGAGGTGGGTGGGACCTCGACATGCAACCTTCGTCTCAATATCTCCGTCGAATCCAGTACGCCCCCTGGTTCAACACAACGTATTATAGTTGAGAGAGGAAAATCTTGTCAAATTGTCTGTGTCAATCAATCCCCCCTACGATTATTCGCGGGAGGGGAGATGAATGTAAATCAGGATCAAACTGGCGGCCATGAGCAGACTGGATGGAAAGGCCGATCCGATACCGAGAGGAGCGATGCCGATAAGAAAGAGAATCCCTCCGACAATTCCCGGGCGTGTCAACCGGTTGGATCTGTAGAGAAGGAAAAACCCGATCATCATCTGCCCGACGGCGATCAGGGCGACGATGGGGGTGGTCATATGGCTGAAGGTTCCATTGATAAAATCACGAAGAAAGGGAAAGACGGCCATATTTCCAAAGTCCAAATAGGTGGCGGGTTTGGTGATGCCGTGGAACAGGTTGAACAGACCGGCGGCAAGAAAAACGAATCCCCAGATGATTTTTCCCGTCCTCGGTTTTTTCCAGCCGATCAGTATCATCAGCAGCGCTAACACATTTGCAATAATGTACGGAGTCAGGAATTCCTTCGGATTCATGGTGTCACCTTTGTATCATTATATCTTAAATCCATCGCATCTTAAAATTTATAGCAGAGAAAAAGAAAATATTCCTTGAGCTTTGAAAAAAAGTTGCTTTAGGATTGGTGATTTTTTGGTGGCGGGGCCGACGAGACTTGAACTCGCGACCTCCGGCGTGACAGGCCGGCGTTCTCAGATACTCGCATTGTCCTAATTCATTGAAAATGAACTGTTTGCAGGATGTTGAAAGACTTTTATCGACCTGTTGCACAATTTAAGCTACTTTATCAGAATCAATACTACTTTTATAGTGTCGGAAAACTCGGGGTCCGCAGAAATGCTGCAGCCCTTTTTTATAGTGTCCAGTTTGTAAAGCGTCCTGTCGATGGTTGCCCCCATTTTTGTGTGTAATTTCCAGTCGATAGCCACCACCACTTTTTTGTGAGTCAAATGTATACATTTATGTCGATTGTTCACCTCATTCCTTATTTCCGATATTGAGTTTTAACGGCAATACAATCATTGTTAGGAGCTGATAAAAGCGATTAGCCCAATCACTCCAGCCGCAGCCCCAACGAATGTTAAAAAACCCAAAATGACATTTAACCAAAAAACTCGGTTTGATAGTTTTTGTTCTACTTGAGACTGGTCAT
>JAHIPL010000273.1 GCA_018894615.1 Acidobacteriota bacterium
CTGTCGGCGGCCCTGGCCACCGTTTTGATGGGATTCCTGGCCAATTATCCCATCGCCCTGGCGCCCGGAATGGGGCTCAATGTGTTTTTTGCCGTGACGGTCTGCGCCGGAATGGGATATTCCTGGTAGACGGCGCTGGGAGCGGTTTTTATCTCCGGCTGCCTGTTTGTTTTTTTGAGCCTGTTCGGGATCTGGAAAACACTTGTCGACTCGGTGCCCGATTCGCTCAAGCACGCCATCGCCGTCGGCATCGGGCTGTTCATCACCCTGATCGGATTGGAATACGGTGGTGTGGTCGTCGCCTCTCCCGGAACCTTTATCGGGCTCGGCGATCTGACCAGCAAACCTGTGGCCCTGGTTCTGGCTGGTGTTGCCGTCACAGCGGTTCTGATGGCTTTAAAGGTCAGGAGCGCCATCCTGGCCGGCATCCTGTTCACCGCCCTGGCGGGGATTCCCCTCGGCATCGTCCAGTACGGAGGCATTATCGCTGCTCCTCCCTCAATGGCTGCCACGTTCTTTCAACTCGATATCGCCGGTGCGCTTCAAACCGGTCTTGTCACCGTTGTTTTTACGTTCTTCTTTATCGATCTCTTCGACACCATGGGGACACTCATCGGAGTCAGCAGTCAGGCGGGACTTTTAAAGGACGGAAAGCTGCCGCGCGCCAACAGGGCCATGCTGGCCGATGCGGTTGGAACGGTCAGCGGGGCGTTGTTCGGAACGTCCACCGTCACCAGTTACATCGAGAGCTCCACGGGAATCGCTCACGGCGCCCGGACGGGCCTGTCCAACCTCTCGGTGGCCTTTTTCTTCATCGTCGCCCTCTTTTTCAGCCCCCTGGCCGAGATGATCGGCGGAGAAGTTATTTACAACGGGGCGTCCCTCAAGCCGGGTGTCGCTCCTCCTTTGATCATCGTCGGCTTCCTGATGATGAGGTCGGTGACACGGATCAATTGGGACGACCTGACGGACTCTCTTCCCGCTTTCCTGACCATCGCCATCATTCCCATGTCCATGAGCATCACAGAGGGGATCGCTTTCGGACTTATCTCTTTGTCTCTCCTTAAACTGGTTACGGGAAAAGGCCGTTCCATCCACTGGCTGATTTATCTTTTCGCCGTCCTGTCCATCATCCGCTACATCATCAAGTGACGGATGCAACGATGAAACGCGGGTTTTAGTAATAAATGACAGAGATGCCCGTTTTGCTGCGTTATATAGAAGGGCCGGAATATAAGCTGAAATGTTGATCATGAGGTGAGATATGGTTTTTTCAAAGAAAATACTGACAATCGGGTTGATCGTCATCCTGGCGGCTGTTCTGGTGTATTTTTTTGTAATCAAAAAGGGCGCTAAAACGGGATCGGAAGCAACGGAGGCGGAAGCAGCGGAGGCCAAGCAGAAATTGAGCGAAACGCCCCTTCTCGTCAGTGTGGTGCCGGCCGTCCGGATGGATCTGATCATGAAACTGCGGTCACCGGGAGAGGCCGTGACCGACCGCCGGATCGTGATGAAGACGGAAGTGAAAGGCGTTTTGAAAAACCTGAACGTCGAAGAGAGCCAGCATGTGAAAAAAGGGGATGTGCTTCTTGAAATCGATGATGCCGAATACAGGCTGGATGTGGAGAAACTTGAGGCGGAGCGGTTGAAAGTGCTGTCCGAACTGCTGCTGGAGAAAAAATTTGAAACAGCCGGCACCGCGGACAGCCGGTCATCGAGTGAACGGACCGCCGCCAAAGAAGCCTTTGAAGAAGCGCAGGCCCGCTTTCAGAAGGGATCGATCACGGATGAGGAATTTTCCCGTATCAGCCGCGCTTATGAAGGCATGTTGATCGAAAGCGGAGCGAAAAAAGATGAAATCATGGCCGCAACCAAGCGGTTGACCCAGGCGGAAATCGACCTGCAGAAAAGCCGCCTTCAGCTGGACCGGACAATAATCCGGGCGCCCTTTGACGGAATCGTAACGGCCATAACAATTTCATCGAGAGAGCATCTTTCGGCCGGGCAGGAATTGTTCACCCTGGTGAACATCAGCCGCATCCAGGTGCACGCCAAGGTGCTGGAAAGTGAAATCCGGAAAATGAAGGTAGGCCGGGAAGTGGATCTCAAATTCAGCGCCTACCCGGAGAAGGTGTTCAAGGGGCGGGTCAAGGCCATCAGCCCTCTTGTGGATCCGGCAAAGCGCACCTGCGACGTCATCATCGATGTCGGCAATTCCGAGGAAGAGATCAAACCCGGCATGCATGCCGAGGTGGAAATTGCGGCCGACATCTACAAGGACCGTCTTCTTATTCCGCAGGATGCCGTTCTCAGCCGGTCGGGACGCAAGCTTGCCTTTGTTTTCGATAATGGTGTCGCCAAGTGGCGCTATCTGGAAATCGGCTTGGAAAACGAGGATTACGCGGAGGTGCTGGATGGAGTCACGGAAGGGGAGCAGGTCCTGATCGACGGCCACTTCACCCTGGCCCACGACGCCAAGGTCCGGATAGAGGAATAACGCCGATTCACGTCCCGCCGGCCGGGATTTTTATTCATTTTCTGTCGGCGTAAAGTTCTCCGGCGATCATGTACTCTTTTGGTGAGAATTCCTGAATCCAGACCCGTATGGACGGAAGGGGGGCGCCGATGGATTTATGCACGGCACGGGTGATTTCCTGAAGCAGCTCTTTTTTCTGTTCGTCCGTCCTTCCCTCCAGCAGATGCACTTCGATA
>JAHIPL010000274.1 GCA_018894615.1 Acidobacteriota bacterium
GTTTTACCGTCCCTTTTTCCCTATGGTTTAAATATAAAGGGAGAGAGTCTTCAAGTCAACAATCGATTGATGGCCGGACAACATCCGGCAGATGCTGAAAGAACGCGGATACACGGTGGAAGTTTATTGAAGCGGGATTGTGTCCGACCTTCTTTTAATGCCGTCAAACCTGATTGCGACGCCCAATTGCAGTTTTTTCCTCCGTTGTGGTATACATATATTCTCAATTTGATTCATTCATAATACGAGGAGACACAATGGAGACAAAAAAAGTGCTGCTATCCCTCTTTATGGTCGTAATCGCCCTTTTGACGGTCGCCTGCACCAAACCGGCTGAAAAGCTCGCCGCCGTCGCCGATTTCAAATGGCAGGTCGATCAGTTCGCCGACCTTCGCATCCTTCGTTACCAGGTTCCCGGATTCGACGAACTCACTGCCAAACAGAAGGAACTCATCTACTACCTCAGCGAAGCTGCGCTCTGGGGCCGGGACATCGTCACTGACCAGAACTACAAACACAACCTCACCATTCGCAAAACCCTGGATGCCATCGTCGAGGGATACAAAGGCGACCGTACGACATCCGAATGGAACGATTTTATAGTTTACACTAAGCGGGTCTGGTTCTCAAACGGCATCCATCACCACTATTCCACGGATAAATTCAATCCCGGTTTCAGCGCCGGGTACTTCAAATCCCTGATCGAGGGCAGCGAAGGAGTGGAATTTCCTCTGACCGAAGGACAGTCGGTGAGTGATCTCGCCGCCTTCCTCGAACCTATTATGTTCGATCCGACAGTCGATGCCAAAAAAGTCAGCCAGGACTCCTCCGGTGACCTAGTCGCAGACTCCGCCGTCAACTTTTATGAAGATGTGACCCAGTCAGAGGTCGAAGCCTACTACAAAAGTATCGCCGATGAAGACGACCCCACTCCCGTCTCCTACGGACTGAACTCCAGGGTCGTCAAACAAGACGGGAAGGTGACGGAAGAGGTTTATTCCCTCGACGGCCTCTACGGACCGGCCATCGAAAAAATCGTTTACTGGCTGGAAAAAGCGGCCGGCGCAGCCGAAAATGATCTCCAGCGCGAAGTGATTGAAAAACTCATCGAGTACTACAAAACCGGAGACCTTGAAAAATTCGATGAATACAATATTCTCTGGGTTAAAGACACCGATTCCCGCATCGATTTCGTCAACGGATTTATCGAGGTCTACAACGATCCCATGGGGATGAAGGCCTCCTGGGAATCCATTGTCAACTTCAAGGACCTGGAAGCCACCAAACGGGTGTCCGTCATTTCAGACAATGCCAAATGGTTCGAGGAAAACTCCCCCACCGATCCCCGCTTCAAGCGGGATGAGGTGACGGGGGTTACGGCCAAGGTCATCACAACGGCCATGCTGGGCGGCGACTGCTATCCTTCAACGCCGATCGGTATCAATCTGCCAAACGCCAACTGGATCCGCCGCACCCACGGTTCCAAATCCGTAACACTGGAAAACATCACCTACGGATACAACCAGTCCTCCCTCGACTCCCCCTTCGGCAAGGAATTCACTTTCAACAAAGAAATTCTGGAACGGGTCAAAAAGTACGGGGCACTGGCCGGCAACATCCACACCGACCTCCACGAAGTGCTGGGGCACGGCTCAGGAAAACTGCTTCCCGGAGTCAGCAGTGAAGCTCTGAAAAACTACCACTCCCCCGTCGAGGAAGCGCGGGCCGACCTCTTCGCCCTCTATTTCATCATAGACGACAAAATGGTGGAACTGGGTGTCCTGCCCAATCCGGATGCAGCCAAGGCGGAGTACGATGTGGCCGTCCGTAACGGCCTCATGACCCAGCTAACCCGGATCGAACTGGGGAAGACCATCGATCAGGCCCACATGCGGTCCCGGGCGCTTGTTTCCCTCTGGGTCTTTGAACATGGAAAAGCCGACAATGTCATCTCTCGGGAAACGAAGGACGGAAAAACCTATTTCGTCATCAACGATTACCAGAAGCTTCGCGGGTTGTACGGAGAGCTCCTAAAGGACGTGCAGCGGATCACGAGCGAAGGGGATTATGACGCGGCGAAAGCTCTTGTCGAAACCTACGGCGTTCAGATCGACAAGGACCTTCACATGGAAGTGTTGGCCCGCTATGCCAAACTCAACCTGGCCCCCTACGGCGGATTCATGAATCCGCTCTATACACCGGTACTGGAGGACGGCAGGATTATCGATGTGAAGATCGCCTACCCCGTCGATTATGTCAAGCAGATGCTGCGTTACGGCAAGGATTACTCCATCAATCTTGACCCGTGAATCGCCCCGCCTATTAACAAAGCGATTGATCAAAGCGGCTGATTGTTCTATTTGAGGACGTCAGGGATCTCTTTGCCGTCGATGAAGACGCGGCGGACGCGTGTTCGATAATGGAGCGGGTCGCCGTCGAAAAGAACAAGATCCGCATCCTTTCCGACCTCCAGGCTGCCGATCCGTTCGGCCACACCAAGCACCTCGGCCGCCGTGAGGGTGATGGCGCGCAGGGCTTTGTCTCTCTCCATTCCTCCCTTTACAGCGAAGGCGGCGAGAAGCGGCAGCTCACGCACATGCCCCACTCCGAGGGCTTCGTCGGCCTTGACGATGACTATGACTCCGGCCCGGTCGAGAGAGGCGGCGTTTGTGTAGGAAGCTTCCTGCGTTTCCATTCTCCGCGGCCCCACGCCGATGGGTGAAACGATGACCGGGACCTCCCGCATGGCGATTTCATCAGCCAGCTTATAGCCTTCGGTGGCACCCACCAGGACCGCCTTCAGACCAAATTCGTCCACAAGACGAAGAGCGGTCATGATGTCGTCAGCCCGGTAACACTCGATAAATACAGTCATTTTACCTTCGAGGACGGCGGAAAGGATTTCGAGATTGAGATCCCTTTTAGCAGGGAATGCGGCAGACGAGGACTTTGCAGCCGCGGCTTTGGCCTCGGATGTTATTTTCTGCGCCAGGAAGTGCTGCGCATCGAGAAGGGCCTTGCGCACGACATATGCGCTGCCCATGCGGGTTGATGGAAGCTGGCCTTTGCTCCCATACGTCTCCTTCGGGCCCTCTCCAAGCGAAAACTTGACTCCTGCCGGAGATTTGATCGTCATTTCCTCCACGGTTCTGCCCCTGTGTTTGATAACCGCTGTCTGTCCCCCTATCACGTTTCGGGAACCCGGTGTGATCATGGA
>JAHIPL010000275.1 GCA_018894615.1 Acidobacteriota bacterium
AAAAATCAAACTAGAAGATCAATTCAACCTAAAAAATGAAAATCAAGCGTTCAATTTTTGGAGAAATGCAATATCAAACAGAGGAGTACTTGTTTTCCAAGCATCAAAAATATCAATTCAGGAAATGAGGGGATTCTCAATCTTTCATTCAACAATACCTGTTATTGTTGTGAATAATAAGGACTCTTTTCGGGGAAGACTTTTTTCAATGCTTCATGAATTTGTTCATATTCTATTAAAAAAAGGTGGCTTGTGTAATCTGAGAGAGCAAAAGAAAGCATCATCAATTAATCAATCTCTTGAAGTATTCTGCAATCTTGTTGCTGGTGCTGTTCTCGTGCCCGAGAGTTCATTGCTAGAGGAAGAAAAAGTAGAGCGACACGGGCCAACAGCTGAATGGGAAGATAATGTAATTCTATCCTTAGCAAATAGGTACATGGTCAGTCGGGAGGTAATTCTTAGAAGACTTCTTATTATTGGAAAAACCTCGCAGACTTTCTATGAAATGAAAAGGCAACAATTGTTAAATCAATATAAAGATCTGAAACCTCGTAAAGAGGGACATCCTCAACACTATATCGTAGAACTCTCTAAAACGGGGCATCATTATGCAAAAAAAGTTCTTACTAGTTACTATCAAAATATGATATCTGCAAGCGAGCTTTCAGATTATCTAGGGATGAAATTGAAGCATCTACCAAAAATTGAAGCAGAATTATTCTTTTAAATAATGCGGACATAGGAAGTGAAATACAGTATTGATACTTCAGCATTTCTTGATGGCTGGGTAAGGTACTATCCTCCTGATGTCTTCCCTCCACTTTGGAGAAAAATCGAGGGATTAATTGCGACTACTGAATTGAGAGCTTCAATTGAAGTTGGTGAAGAATTGCGCCGAAAGGACGATGGTGTATATAAATGGACGAAATCACAAAATGGACTATTTTCTGCAATAGATTTAGATATTCAGTTTAAAGTCAAAGAAATTCTAACCCAATTTCCAAGATTGGTTTCTTCTCAGAGTAACAGAACGACAGCTGATCCTTTTGTAATTGCATTAGCTCAAATTGAGAATTGTATAGTTGTAACTGGAGAGAAATTGACTGGAAGTGTGAACCATCCAAAAATCCCAGATGTTTGCCGTCAATTGAATATTCGATGTATGACTTTGTTAGAAATGATTCGAAATGAAAATTGGATTTTCGCTGAAATTCAATAAATTTGTCTAATTGAAATATTAATGCCCAAACGCCGTCCTATCCCTCTGATCAAAGTCGGCAACATCTGGTGGCTAGACACCTATGTCAACGGCCGGCGTTCCTGCTTTTATACGACTCCCCAATGGTAAAAAATCCCCATGTCACAAATATGTCACAGATTCAGTTGAAAAACGCTGAAAAAATGGTCTTGGGATTGAAAGGATAACCATCCGGGAAGCCCCCGTTTCCTCTGGAAATCTCTGGTGGGCGGTACAGGATTCGAACCTGTGACCCTCGGCTTGCCTCATCTTTTCCTGTGGGTTCGAATCCCCGCCCTCGATGAGAGCGACTATCTCCACCGGGCGAAGGGAAGCCGCCCCCCCCTCCATAAAATCCATATTGCAAAATATTACATTTTGATCTTTTGTTACATTCAAAATAGCTTGTAAACGTCGATCTTCAGCCGACTAGGGGATTTCCCTTTGGCGGAGGTCCCGGCCGGGCGACCATATCAGTCGATCCTGGCCGAGATATTCACTCCTCAGCCCATTAGGTCCCTTTCGAGCGCCCGCATGCACACGGAGAGGCCCGTAGAGCGATAATCTCTCATTGAGTAAGTGATCGGGATGTCCATCTTTCAGGTGGCCCGCTGGCCCTCGCGCCCGCGGTAACAGTGGCTATCGGTTTTTTTTCGGTTTTTATAACCACGGCCGGATCTCGTCCATACAATGAGGCATGCACTCCGCGCCATGCCCTAAATGAGAATTAGCCTTTCTACGCTCTCAGCTGCGTCCTGGCGGCGCTTTTAACGGGAAACGATGTTTCCCAATGGTTATGGTAGGGTGTTGTATTTGTCGGGTTCTATCGACAATGAGAAAAGCCGCTGCCCTTTGGGGGCATGGGCCTCCCTCCGCCTCGATCCGGACTAGCCTCGCGTCTGATGGCAAAAACTGCAGCCCGTCCTTTTCCTGCGGCCCTACAATCAAATCACCGGTCCGGTCGCCGGCGCTCACCATATCGTAAAGAGACCGCTCCGCCGGATCTAGAGCCGCCCATCCTACAAGCGCGACGCGTCTCTCTCTCCTGTTTTTGTTTCTGCATAAGGGAAAGCTCAAAAAACGGCTGCCAGGAGTTTTTTATAGGTGCCGCTGTCAGTCGTCGCCATTAGCTTTCTACCATCCTTAAACTTGGCTATGAAAGTCACTTCTTTTTTCTTCCCGCCCAGCAGAAGACCGGCCAGGAGACCAATCGGACCAGCTAACAGAGTTCCAGCCACACCCCAACCAATAGTCCCGCCCATTTTCTTCACGCTTTCTTCGCTTGCCACTTCAACACTTGCCAGCTGCGTAAGCGGAATGAGTTCACCCGCGACAGAGTGCGCCTCCGTTTTCAGAAAGAGATTCCCCCAGCTCAAAGAGCTATCGCCGCTCAAAAAGTCTCCAGCAAGAACTTTAATCTTTGCCATGTGTGCCTCCTTTTATTCCCAACTCCCCATTTTTTCCCCCGTCCTATCACCCGGCCGGGCGGGTCTATATCGATAAAAATAATCTTATCGTTCATTTCATTGCTCATCTGGCCTTGAACTATACGGGTGTTCTTTCAGCATTTTGTCTATGTCTTTTTTCCCCCACCAGGCAACACCAAAAAGATCTACATAAGGGACCTCCAGCATCCGGGCAACTTTTTCTTTTTGTTTTGCCGAGACTTTTTCCTTGAATCCCTGCTCTAGCAGCGCGTACCAGGCAAGTGACATTCCCGCTTTTCTCGCGGCCTCCGCTTGTGTGAGGCCCCGCTCTTTTCGTATCCGTATCAACTTGGAAAACTCTTTTTTTGGTCCGTGTAATGTACTATACACCGCGGCCTCTAACACCTCTATCAGGTGATTACAGGTTTCTTCGTATCTCTCAAAATCCTCCGTGGAGATCTCTCCCCTCTCCCGCTTTTCATGGGCCGCCCGGACATCTTTTATAAGCCCCACGTAGTGATCGTGAAGCGTTTGGGCCAATTCTTTACGGAGGATCTGTTCAAGCGTTTCTGTTTTCATTTCTTCACCTCAAAAAATACCTACTAGGGAATATAGTTGTTTAAATACTTTTTGTCAAATCTTTTTTTTGATAGCTGATAAAAAGTAAGAGGTTCTACCCCCCTAAATTCCGAAGCAATCACTCTCCCCTTCTCCCACATGACAAGTTCACTACGTGGTGAAAAGTTCTTCGCGCAAAGAACTTTAGTTATGTTTCAAATAAGGTTGAAAGTTCGTGCCGGCACGAAAACTTCACGACGTCGTGAAAACGTAGAAAGTTGCCGACGTCGGCAAAGTTGAAAGGTCTGTACGTACAGACAATCTCAGTTTTACAACCTGGTAATACCGATGTTATCAAGTTGAGCTGTTACCGCGGGCGCGGGGGCCAGCCTGTTTTCGAATGGGCAAAATGTCCCTAAAAACAGCACGAAACGGGATTTACCCCCCCCTCTTTTTAAGGGAAAACGGGACGGATTTCGCCCATAATGCAAACTAATATCCCGTTTTTTGCCGGTTTGCGTAGGGCTTTGTAAGTCGTTAAAAATGAATGGGTTACAAGGACGGCCAAAAATAGAAAGTTTACATAATGGTAATTATGCGACAGGGCCTAACATTTATGATAAAAAAATTATTTTCTTCTCTTTAAGTATTCCCAAAGTGTGACATGGGAAACGCCCAAGCTTTCTGATGCCTTCCGTAATCCCAGGTTCTCAACCATTAACCGGAGATCCTCTATTGGATGATCAGAGAGAACAGATGGGCGCGCCTTGGATCTGGTCATAATGCCGGCCTCTTTTATCCATCGATAGACCTTATCCTTTGATACGTTAAGACGCTTTGCGGTCTCTCTGATGCTCAGGCCGGAGGAATAGAGCTCCACAGCCTTATCGCTTTTTATCTTGTCGTGTAGCGGCTTATATGCGTTTGATGGCATGTGTCTTTTAGTATTCTATCTCATTTATTTAAAAATTTGACAACAAAAAATTATTCTGATAAACAAATAAGAAGCAAGGGAGGTTTAATTGAAAAAAGCTGTATTTCCCATCTGATGATTTGTTTATCTTGTTTGCCGATAACCCTATGGAACAGGGATTTCCTAAGGCTTGCGTAAAGAAAAACTAGACTACGATCCAATAAGAGGAAGGGTGATCTGGGCGTGGTCGAAGTTGGATTAAGAATATTTTTTAAAAGGGGGAAAGTTGCTTTTCAGAAAAAAAGAAACAAATGCGTGCCCATACTGTAATGCACTGCTAGAAAATATTCCTACAAGAAAATCCAAGTGCAAATCATGCGGCAAATATATTTTCATTCGCTCCGGGAAACTTTACACTGAAGAAAAAGCGAAGGAAATCGACGAGGAACGAAGAGAGAGGCATGAAAATCAACACATCTCCTCAGTATTAACTCAATTAAAAATAGGTCTTTCGGCTTATAATAAATCTTTAAAGAATTTTCCCCATGATAAATATGAAGTCCTGAAAATGGCTTTTGATAGCACGGAGAATAAACGATCGTTTAGTTCGAGTGACTATAATTTAATTGCGATAACATTGAGTCAACAAGGAAAAGATTTTTTCCCATACCTCGTGAAATCAAGAAGAACAGAATTAAAGAAAAACAAAGAAAATGCAGACGAAAGCGGCCTAAAATTAATAGCTGAAATAATGTGTGGCCCCGATTGTTGTGAAATTTGCGGTCAAAACGATGGAAAAAGAATGTCCATTGAAGAAGCGTTGAATAAGATGCTCATCCCCAATAAACACTGTTCTAATATTGTATACAAAGGACTTTGCAGATGTGGTTATACTTACACAGCTGAAAGGGATAAATAAAGACTACGATCCAATAAGAGGAAGGGTAATCTGGGCCTGGTCGAAGTTGGATTGAAGATATAATTTTTAGGAGGGGGAATGAAACTCTCAATTATAGTTGACCTCTCAGATCCGAACGATCCGGAAATTGTGGGCTACCTTTCTCCGGACGATCGGCCGATGCCTCCGTTTATCAAGCCACCAAAGACTGTTCCGGATCCGGATAGCGATGATGATCTGGTGAGGAATGAGGAGAATTGATGCCCCACATGGTGGGATAGAGAGAAGGTTGGCAGTAATTTGAAATTAAAAGAAAAAGAAATTACCTGTAGAAATTTTTGTGAAATATGTGGGTTGAAGATAAGGATAACAACCGAGTCCAAGGAAAAAGCAAAAGCAGTTGAAGAATTATTCAACAAAATGAATACTCTTGGGCTAAGAGAGGGGAAAAAATATAGGCGACATGTTGCGATGTCGAATGAAGAAACTAATCCAGAACTAAACTTCACAGATTTCTGCTCGATAGATTCAAAAAAGTGGATTAGTAACGGAGAAAAATGCTCAAAATTTATATTAAAGTTGCCGAATGTAAGTCTCTCTGATTATTTATCTATTCACATAGCGGCTCAAAATACTCGACTTTCAAACATATTAGTCGTATTTGGAATATTTGTGACGGCTATTCTATCGATAATATTAATCTTGTAATTGAGGCGGGGCCCGGATCCCGAGCCCCATTCAAATAGAAAAGAGAAAGGGGGATATTCTCATGGAATGTATTTTATGTGGGAAAGAAGCGAGGAGTTATCCATATGAAAAGGAAACTCGTAGCACTGTCTACGAGTGTGAAGGACAGCATAAGGATTTTATCTATTCCACTATGGCAAAGAAATTTTATTCAAACCTTAGTCAGAAAGAGAGACAATCGGTCTTAGATCACCTGAATGATTTGCCAGAGGATAATAATGGATTCGTTCACATCGAAGCAGAATGGCTAAAGAACATTTTAAACAGGGGATGACCTGTCCCTGCTGCAGCGCCGAGCGGATCCGGGAATAGTCGGCCAGTTTATGAAAAGCTGATGTTTACTAATACAGATCCAGCAGGGTGTTTGAAGGATGAGGTGGGGAGATGATTGAAGCCTGGGGATTCAAGCGTTGGAGGAGACAACGCGGGATAAAGTACCGGAAATGTAGCTGTGGTGCTGATCTGGAGAAACGCGATCTCCATGAAGAGTGGTGTAATAAGGTGATGGACAATAGGATTGCCTATGATTTATTCCTCAATGATGATAAGGAAAGACGAAAGCGGATAAAACGATTTGGATATGATATTATTCCAAGGACAGAACCTCGTATAGAAAAAGAGACTGATAATTCGGGAAAATAGGATAGACCATTATCTTCTCCCTTAATAAGGGTGGCAAATGCTATCTTGAAGCTTGAGCAAAGCAAAAGAAAAAGGAACTGATATACCGTGGTGTAGGGTATTAGGCGCAGCGTGATAACCTAGGAATGATGGCCTCATAAAAAGGACGATGGGCTCAATATTGATGGGAATTGGGGAAATGAATGGATATTAAGAAGCTAAAGATATTGTTCATCCTAAGTCTTGTCATTTCCATCCTTATTGCGGTTGCGGCTTTTATTGCCGGAAAACAATTAAGCCGAAGCTATTATTGGCTGGGATTATGGGCGTTTCCCTTTTTCCTCCTGACCTATCATTGGCATCTTCGCCTCAAAGAAGCCGACCTGCGTCTCCATCTTAAAAACACATGGGGTTCTCCCGATGACCGGCAAAGGGATTTTGAGGAGATCCCTTTCTATTTTCGGATGATTCCAAACAATCGGTCCGGAGAGACCGTTCTGGATGACCGGACGTGGAGCGACTTGGATATGGATTTGGTATTTTCCAGAGTCGATCGGACTTTATCGGTTCCCGGAGAACAAATTCTTTACTCCTTCCTCCGGCGTCCACTTCTGAATTTCCAGGGATTGGAAGAAAGGCATCGTTGGATCGATCTGTTTTTGCGGGATAGCGCCTTAAGAGAAAACTGTCGTTCCATCCTAGCCAAGATCGGCCGGAAAGAGGGAGGGGCCCTCCCCGAGCTTTTATGGAACGACCCGACCGGAAAAATCCCAAAGGCTTTTCTGCTCATCCTTCTTCCGATACTCCTTACGGGATTTGGGATTCTTCTCCTCTTTAGTCATTCCTGGGCTTGGTACGGACTGGCGGCGGTCTTGCTCGTCAATATGATCATCCATTATCGGGCGAAAAGGACGATCGGAGAATATGTTGCCTCTATTCGATATCTCGGTCGAATGATCTCTTGGGCTCGGAAACTGGCCGGATTCGAATACGCCGGTTTGGACGAATCGATGAACGTCCTGAGGAGCGAGCTGAAATCGGTTTCCAAAATCGCCCGAAAAGGAGTCTATCTCGTCGCACCCGAATGGAATAATTTTTTATACGATTATGTCAACATTGTTTATTTGATTGAAGTTAAGGCCTTCAGCCGTATCCGAAAGATGATCGAGGTCCATCGTCATGAACTCCAACACATATTTGAACGTCTAGGCTTCATCGACGCCATGCTGTCGATCGCTTCTTATCGAGTGGGAATCCGTGGTTATTGCGAACCGCGTTTTACGGATGCGGGCCCAAGATTGGAGTTTCAGTCGGCCGGACACCCGCTCGTGGAAAATTCCATTCCCAATTCTCTTTCTATGAATTCGAGCGGTGCATTGATTACGGGATCGAACATGTCGGGGAAAACTACCTTTTTGAAGACGATCGGCGTCAACGCGGTTCTTGCCCAAACCATCTTTACTTGTATGGCCAAAACATATCAAACCTGTTTCTTCCGAGTGGCGACTCTCATCGGACGGAAAGACAATCTCATTGAGGGGAAAAGTTATTATCTCGACGAAATTCAGGCGCTCCTCAGGTTATTGGCTCCCAAAACGGATTCGGTCGCAGACCTTTGCCTTCTCGATGAACTCTTTCGCGGGACCAATTCGGTTGAACGAATTGCGGCTTCCGTAGAAATCCTCCTCTACTTGGGAAAGCGGAACGGCTGCACCCTCGCTTCCACCCATGACCTGGAAATAACCGATCTCGTCGGTTCCGGCTTTATGAATTTTCATTTTCAAGAGAAGATCGAGGAAGAAGGAATCGCCTTCAATTATAAACTGATGGATGGCCCGTCCACGACCCGGAACGCCATTAAACTGCTCAGCTCGGTCGGATATCCGTCGGAAATCGTCGAGGCCGCGGAGAGGCGAGTTCGATCGCTGAATCCGACAGATTAGGCTTAAACGAGACTGTTGGATATTTCGGTTATAGGTTGTATTATAGTCATCTCCAGAGACTTCTTCGATGATGATTAAGGGACATATGACCTGCTCCCACTGTGGATCCACCGACACCTGGCTGCAGCCGGCGCTGTGCAAAGTGAAGGTCGACCACATCGAAAATGGTAAACTCATATACAAAGAGATAGAGATCTATCGATGTGCTGATTGTAACACTACGTTTGATGAGGAGGAGGGGGAGAATAAATGAAACGATTTAGACATGAAAATCGTATATATAATGGAGAAAGAATATTATGAATTGTTTTTTTGGGGGTTTTTTGGGGGCTTGACATTTACTTTCGGATCAACTATAAATTCTTTACTAGAAACATAGTAGACTCCCCATCCTTAATGATTAAGGTTGGGTTATCGTTAGTGCCAGGGGATT
>JAHIPL010000276.1 GCA_018894615.1 Acidobacteriota bacterium
TATATCAATCGGGGGTGTTTGGAGGAAGCCGTCGAGGAGTACGGAAAGTGCCTTGAAAAAAAAGAGGACTATTCGGAAGCCCACTACAATCTGGGGAGGGCTTACCTTCTGGGCGGCCGGTTGTCGTCTGCCGTTGATGCCTTAAGCGAGGCCGTTCGCCTTAAGCCGGACTATGTCAAGGCCCACAGCAACCTTGGAACCGCCTATCTGAAAATGGGCGAAGTCCATGCCGCGGCCTCCTGTTGGAAGGCCGCTCTCGCCCTGGACAACAATCATGTCCCGGCGCTTCTCAATCTGGGCCAGGTGAGCCTGGGAGAGGGAGCGTTGGATGACACCGAAACATATGTGCAGCGGGTTCTTAGGGTTGTTCCCGAATCAGCTGCTGCCTATGATCTCTATGGCCTTTTGCGCGAGAAGCAGTCCCGCCCCGATGAGGCTCGGTCCTGTTATCTGAAGGCGCTGGAGATCGATCCTCGATTCCGTGACGCTCACCTTCATCTGGCCGATCTGTATTTCTCCAGAACGCTTCATGATCAGGCGGAATTTCATTACGGCCGGGCCCTTGCTCTGGATCCGGAAAACGGAGCGGCCTGCAACAATCTGGCCGTGATCCTCTATCAGAAAGGCAGATACGATGAAGCCTGGGATTATCTGCGGAAGGCGGAGGCCCTGGGGACGGCCGTTCATCCGGGTTTCAAAGAGGCCTTGAGCGAGAAAATTAAAAAATAGGTTCTGTCCGATCCCTTCAGGACTTGAGCCAGGACAGAACCCTGTCGAAATCCTTCCGCACCCAGGACGCTCCCACCCCGTAGTAATCCTGCCAGTTGAAAAAGGACAGGATGTTGATGGGGTCCGGTTCGAAGTTCAGGTCGATCATATAAAGTCGCTTATCACTTTCCCTGACGGCCAGTTGTTCCATCATCATGTAAAATGTGGACAGCAGTGTTGGGAAAAGATCCCTGGATGTGTGTTTGTGGGGGTGTTTGGTGCCCATCAGATTGATTCCGATGATCTTCTTGTATTTTTTTTCGAGCAGCGGCCGGACCGGCACCGGATCAAGTGCGCCTTCGTCGATAAACGTACTGGACAGGTAGGGATAGGGAGCAAAAATCCCGGGAATGGAAATGGAGGCCATAACGGCGTCGATCAGCTTCCCTTCGTTTATGTAGACGGGCTTTTTGGCTCTGAAATCAACGGCGCATATGGTCAGAGGAATACGGGTGTCATTGAAGGTCTTGTCCTCCAGGAAAAGAGACGTGAGGAATTTTTTTATGCTTTTTCCCTTGATCAGGGATTTGTGGGGAAGATTGGGATCGACCATTTTGAGGTAGTCCCCCGCGTTTTTTCCTTTGACTTTTTCAAAGAGCGAATCGGTCTCTCCATGGAGCGCATAGTAGCTGCCGATGACCGAGCCGATGCTGGCTCCGCTGACGGCGGAAAAGTGAATGTTTTCTTCCTTGAAGCGGCTCAGAATGGGCAGCATGGCGAATCCTCTGGCCGCCCCGCTGCCCAGGACCAATCCGACACTTGAATTTTTCATGGAAAAGCCTCCACGGCCATTGTATATGAAGAGAGGAGCGATTTCGAGAGCGTTCACCGACTGAAAAAAGGACAAAGACGAAGGAGATGTTGTATGATTTGATATCTTCCCGCTGATTTTATAGATTGTTCCAGGGGATTAATGGCAGACGCTCAAAGATTCTTTATGGGCCCCCTTGAATCATAATCAATGGAAAAGAACCATTTTTTGAAAAATTGCGACCTGGGGATTTCACCGGAACAATTTCCCCTGATGGTTTGAATGGGATGAAAAGATAAAAAAAAGAGGAGAAGGTCTATGAAAAGAAGCTTGATGGTTTTGGCGGTGGGCGTGTTCCTGACCTGCGGATTTGCATTTTCGGGTTTTGCGCCCGATGAGACAACCCCACGTTATCTGACCAAGGACACCTTCATGGAAATGGAGTCTGTCGGAAATCCCGACATTTCTCCTGATGGAAAATTGATTCTGTTCACCCGCACCTGGGTCGATCAGATGTCCGACCGCTCCGTCGGCAATCTCTGGGTGACGGATGTGGAGGGCAAACGCATCCGGGAACTGACCCACGGCAACTGGCGGGATTCGTCTCCGGTCTGGTCCCCCTGTGGAAAAAAGATCGCTTTTTTATCCGACCGGGACGGCACAAATCAGATTCATGTCATGTGGCTTGACACAAGAGAGGTGGCGCAGTTGACCCATCTGCCCGATTCTCCGAGCGGACTCCGATGGTCTCCCGACGGCACAAAACTGGCCTTCAGCATGTTCATCCGTGACAGCGATCCCATTCTGAGCGTCAAGCTGCCGGATCGTCCTCCCGGGGCCAAGTGGGCGGAACCGGCCGTCATCATCGACCGGCTGTCCTGGAGCCGGGACGGGCGAGGGCCAGTCCCTAAGGGATTCTCTCACATCTACATGATCGATGCCGTGCTGGGAGGAACGCCTAAAAAACTCACATCCGGGGACTATTCCCACAGCGACCCGGAGTGGTCGACGGAGGGGAACAAAATATTCTTTTCAGCCATTCGTAAACCCGACGCCGAATATTTGAACGGAGATTCGGAGATTTATTCCCTTGATGTCGAAACCCTTGAGGTCAAACCCCTCACCACCCGGATGGGCCCGGACCGGGGCGCCGTCGTTTCGCCTGACGGAAAATGGGTCGCCTACACCGGCTACGATGATAAAAACTTCACCAGCCATCTCTCCAGCATCTATGTGATGGATGACGAGGGGGGCGTGAAAAAATTGTGGGCCGGTGATCTTCCCAATTCACCGGGCAGTGTCACCTGGGCTCCGGACGGTTCAGGCGTTTACTATTTGATGGCGGAAAAAGGGGTGAGCAACCTGTATTTTGCCCCTCTGAAGGGAAAAATAAAAAAAGTGACGGAGGGAGCCCACTATCTGTCGGGTTTTTCCGTTGCGGAAAACGGGCAGGCGGTGACCGTCCGTTCCGATTTTTATGATCCGGGAACTCTGGTGACATTTAATGTCGGGAAACCCGATGAATTTCGGGAGCTTGTGGATGTGAATGAGGATGTGTTGAAAGGGGTTAAGCTGGGTGAGGCCGAGGAGATGTGGTTCAAGTCACCGGACGGCCTGGATCTGCAGGGATGGCTGATCAAGCCGGCCGATTTTGAAGAAGGCAAAAAATATCCCATGCTTCTCTGGATTCACGGTGGTCCCTGGTCCATGTATTCCGTCCGTTTCAACTGGGACTGGCAGAACTTCGCTGCCGAAGGATATGCCGTGCTGTACATGAATCCGCGCGGCAGCACCGGGTACGGCCAGGATTTTGTCAACGGAATCCAGTACGCCTATCCGGGAAAGGACCTGGACGATCTGCTGGCGGGAGTGGATGCGGCGGTGGCCAAAGGATTCATCGATGAGCGGAACCTCTTTGTCTGCGGCGGAAGCGGAGGGGGCGTTCTGACCGCCTGGATCGTCGGCCACACGGACCGTTTCTGCGCGGCCGTTTCCATGCGTCCGGTCATCAACTGGCATTCTTTTGTCGGGACGACGGACAGTTCGAACTGGTACAGGCAGTTCAAAAAATTCCCGTGGGAAGACCCCATGGAATACGCCGTTCGCTCTCCGCTGCATGTTGTGGCCAATGTCAAAACTCCGACCATGGTGATGACGGGAGAGGCGGACCTGCGCACACCGATCTCGCAGAGCGAGGAATACTACCGGGCACTCAAGATGTTGAAGAAGGACACGCTGCTTGTCCGCATGCCGAATGAATTTCACGGCTGGCGGCGGCCTTCCCACCGGCTTCTCCAACAGCTTTATCTTATGGCCTGGTTCGAGAAATACATGAAGGAGTGAATAACCCAGGTTAGTCGGGGGAATCAGGCTCCGTTATGGCGAGGAA
>JAHIPL010000277.1 GCA_018894615.1 Acidobacteriota bacterium
AACGGACCATTCAGCAGGAAATCCAGAATCCACTGGCCCTGAAACTCCTCGAGGGAGAATTTGAAGAAGGCGACACCATCCGCATCGAAGTCGGGAGTGACGGCCAACTCGTATTTCGGAAAAAATAATGTCAGAGCCTCAAACTGGATGTTATTGAATTGATGGAGGGGATGATATATTCTAAATAAAAGGTGTCGATAAGGAGGCTCATATGACAACCATAAAAAAAATATTTTTAACGGGATTGTGCCTTGTTCTGATAACCGTAATGGTCGGGGCCAACGGCCTCAATCTGAACAGTCTTGGCTCCAGGGCTCTGGCCATGGGCGGGGCTTTTGTCGGATTGGCCGATGATTTCAGCGCGGCTTTCTGGAATCCGGCGGGAATGGCCCAATTCACAAAAAAAACATTTGGTATCTATGGAGCGGACCTCATACCGAGCATGACCTATAATCTGTCCATGGGCCCACTGACACTTGTGAATGCCGAAACGGAAAACAAGAATTATCTCGCCGGGATGGCCGCCTACTATCACCCGGTGAATGACTTTCTTGTGGCCGGCGTGAGTCTGTACATGCCTTCGGGATTGGGGGCCAACTGGACGGGCTCCGATTTTTCCCTCCTTACGGCAGGCCAGGCCTACAAATGGGAAAGCAAGGTGGGCATGGTGACCGTCGCTCCCGGGTTTGGAATCAAGGTCAATGATAAATTGAAAATCGGGGCGACGCTCAATATCAACTACGCTGTGTTCGATTTGTTCACCCATGCCGGAGACGAACTTTTTGATATGGGACAGCAGTCCATCAACCTGACCGGATGGGGATTCGGAGCGACCATCGGCGCCCTTTACAAGGCCACGGACAGATTCAGCGTCGGCGCCTCTCTGAGGCTTCCCACGAAGGTCAAATTCAGCGGAACAACCGAAATACAGAATCTGAGCCTGTTGGGGCAGGTCCCCACGTCCCCTCTTTTTGGTGCTCAGATATCCAACACAACCGACACCGAAGCGACCGTGACCTGGCCCTTCTGGATGGGCATCGGACTGGCCTTCAAACCTCTGGACAACCTGACCCTCACAGCCGATTTTCATTATACGGACTGGAAGTCCATCGATGTCATCGACCTGGATTTCACGGACCAGTACTGGAGGCTCATCACGGCCCAGAACGAATCGGACAAGTTCAGCTTTCTCTGGCAGTCCGTGTCCCAGATCCGCTTCGGCGGGGAATACGTTTTTGGAAAAAACATCGCGGTTCGGGCGGGATATTACTGGGATCCCTCTCCCGCTCCCGACAAGACCATGAATGTCCTGCTGCCCAGCTTCGACTTCAATGTTTTCACCTTCGGATTCGGCTACACAACGGCCGGATTGACCATCGATGTCGGATTTGAGTGTCTCATGGGCAAGGATCGTGACGTCGATCCCTATCCCACCTTTATTGACGCCGAAAACATGTCCGGACTCTACACCATGAAGATCTTCGTGCCCACGATCTCCGTGAATTACGGTTGGTAAATCCGCCATGAATATACGAAAGGCCGTCATCCCCGCCGCCGGATTCGGAACCCGATTTCTGCCCGCCACGAAAGCCCAGCCCAAAGAGATGCTGTGTGTTCTGGACAAGCCCCTCATTCAGTACTGTGTGGAAGAGGCTGTGGCGTCCGGGCTGACCCACATCTGCATCATCACCGGACGCGGGAAATCGGCCGTGGAAGACCATTTCGACAGAAATCCGGAGCTCGAGGCCCTGCTTGAGGAAAAGAAAAAGGACGACTTATTGAAGGAGGTGCGGCGCATCTCCGGTCTGGCCGAGATCTGTTCCGTCCGGCAGAAGGAGATGCTGGGTCTGGGCCATGCCGTCCTGGCGGCCGCCGACTACGTGGGACGGGAGCCCTTCGCCGTCCTTCTGCCCGATGACATCTACGACTGCCCCGTGCCCTGTCCCCGGCAGTTGATGGATGTGGCCGAGGCGAAAAATGCGTCCACCCTCGCCCTGGGGCGGACGGATGCGGAGGGAACAAAAAAATACGGCATCATCAAACCCCGTCCTGTCGCCGACCGGGTGTATCAGCTTCTCGATATGATCGAAAAGCCGGGACCGGAGCGGGCTTTTTCCGATCTGGCCATTCTGGGCCGGTATGTCTTCACCCCGGAGATCTTCGACATGATCCGGGAAACGCCTCCCGACCACCGCGGAGAGATCCAGATCACGGACGCCATTCGAAAACTGGTGGATCACCAGGATGTCTATGGCGTCGAGTATGAGGGCGACCGGTACGACGCCGGCGACAAGATCGGCCAACTGGAAGCCATTCTGGCACTGGCCCTGAAAAGGGAAGACTACCGGGAGGCCCTTCTCGGGCTTTTGAAATCCCATGGGTTTTTTTTGAAAGAATAAGGAATTCGGGAGTGGATCCATCGGTTGCGCAATTCAATATTGACTTTGGAGGAGAGTCTCTTTATACTGAATCCAATTTTTGAGTTACGCTTTTGGCGAGGTAGCTCAGTCGGTAGAGCGAGAGACTGAAAATCTCTGCGTCGGCGGTTCAATTCCGTCCCTCGCCACCTTCTTTTTCTTTCAACATCTTCTGATTAAGGGCGATCTTCAGTCCACCAACAAAATATTTCTTTTTTGAGAAAATTTATCCTGCCCAATCGACATAATAAATGAAGCACCTGTTCACGGTGCGGATTGTCCTCTATTTATTCGGAATAAATACAGGTTGTCAGAGGAATGCATTTAATCTATATTGGTGTTTCTGGATTTAATGTAAAAGGATCGACGACATGCCGGATGATCGATTGGACGGATGGAAGGACATCTCCCAGTACATGGGGCGCGATATCCGCACCTGTCAACGCTGGGAGAAGGACCTGGGCCTTCCCGTTTACCGGATGGACGTCAAGTCCGACCGCTCCAAGCTCTATGCCTTCAAATCGGAAATCGAAACATGGCTGAAGGAACGCCGGCGTCTCGGGCAGGATCTGGGCAGATGGATGCGCATTCGAAAGACGCGTTTCGTTTTCTGGTTGGGCCTGGCACTGGTGGTGGTTGCCGGCATTTATTATGTCTCGCTTGACATCACCCATAAAAACACATCCCTCAACCGGAGCTATATGGCCAACCCGGTCGAACTCCGTGTCAAGCAGAAGGAGCTTGTTTTTTATGACGCCATGGGGAATTTTTTATGGAGAGTCCCCGTCGACAATCAGGACAACCTTGTGGAGTATTATGAGGACAGCACGGCCGAAGATGCACAGTTCGTCCGGCAGTTTTCCTTCACCCGGAATCGGGTCGATTTCGCCGATATCGACGGCGATGGAAAAAACGAGGTGCTGGCGTCCATCCACCACAGGAACTCCGGGGACAGGAAGGTCGCTCTCTACGACAACACCGGGAAACAGCTCTGGGAGAAATCCGTGGAATATGACCGAGAGCATATCGAGGGGCGGATCGTTAATGAATACTTCGTCAACAAGCTGAGCATCGAGGACGTCGACGGCGACGGGGAAAAGGACATCCTCGTCCTTTGGAGTCATGTCAGCCGTTACCCCAGCGTGTTTTATATCTATGATTTAGAGGGGAATGAGAGACTCAAATACGAGCATCCCGGGATTCTTCAGAACTATATCATCAGAAAATGCAGCGGGTTGACTAAATGTATTTTTTTGGTGGGAACCAACAATCTCTGCGGCGGGGACGCCGTTCTGGCTGTTCTCGATCCGCTGCGGCTTAAAAGCGGCCTGGCGCCGCCCTATTCCGTCGATCCTGAACTGGCCGCCAATCCCTACTGGCAAAAATACACCCCGCTGGATCCTGATAGAGCCTTTCAGAAATACTACATCCGTTTTCATCGAAACGCCGTCCGGAATGCGCTCAACTCCCTGTGGCATTTCTCTTACGGCGTCCATACGGACGGGACCATATTAGATGTCATGGTCAATTTTGGGGAGCCCGGCAGCATTCTGTACTACCAGTTTGATGCGGATTTTCGGCTGAAGTCCGTCTACCCAGGTACGGATTTCAGCCGTCTGTACACATCCCTTTTCAATGACGGACAGATCAATATTCCGCTGGACCGGTTTCTCATTCAGTGCAAAAAGGATGTCCTTTACTGGGATGGATTCGGCTGGGCGGCATCACCCGTGTTGCTTCCTTTTCCCCCGCTTCAATAGCCTTTTTGGATTTCCTTCTTTCTTGCTCGATCCGCCCTGAATGTGGTATTCTTCTTTTTTAATCGGCATGCTCTATGACAAAAAACAGAACAACCCGCATGGCCCTGGTCGGAACGGATTCTCTCCGAAGCCGCGAAATAAAAAATATCCTGGAAAAAAAGTCCGCTCCCTCCGATGTCGTTGAATTCTATGATCCGGACGTAAAGGGCGCTTTCGGCAAGTTGACGGAATTTCGGGGGGAAGCTCGGGTCATTCATCATCTTGACCCGACCCTGCTGGATGGGCTGGATGTCGTTTTCCTGACCGCCGATTCCAAATCGAATCAAAGGATCATCGACAAGGCCGCCTCCCTGAATATCACAGCCATTTTTTTTAATGACGAGACAAACGGGGAAGAGAGACCCCATCCGGTTTCCGCACTGCTCTCCCATTTTTTGCATGTGGCAATGAATGGGGCGGACATCCGGGAAATCGTCGTCACAGTGCTGCAGCCGGCCTCCGCTTAT
>JAHIPL010000278.1 GCA_018894615.1 Acidobacteriota bacterium
AAGGAATTTCAGGTCCTGATTAGAAATCGGTCCTGAACTCAGCCAATTCACCCGAGTCTCTCATTATATAAACGGTTCGATTTACACCTTTATTTTTTTGACCGTTTCATAGTCCTTGATGATATTGATCGTTCCCCGGCCGGCGATTGTCTTGACCTTATTAATCTCTTCCGCACTCAGCTCCTTGCCCTCAATCTTGAGGATGTCCTTGACGCCGTACTCTCCGCTCTGAACATTGGTGGCCATGGTGACGACGGAATTCGGGTACTTCGACCGAATGTTCAGGATCTCGAGGATGGCGTAGGCCGTGTTCGGGGGAAGATGATCGATCACCGTTCCCGATTCGATTTTGCTGACTTTAAGTTCGGTGTACATTCCGGACAACCTCCAGTAGGATCGGATTTCCCGCGCTTCAAGAGTCGGGGCTTCCTCCAGCGCGCTGATATAGACCTCCAGAAAACGTTCCTCCGATATGACGGGAATGCCTCTGGGAGCATATTTTTTTCTCAATATCCCATTGGGACTGAGATCGATGACGATTTCCGGATTCTCTTCACCGAGGCTGAATCCGACACCCTCCAGGCGGCGGCGAAGACTCGGTTTGACTCCGCGGACCTGCGCTCTTCCCTTGAGAGGGATTCCGGATTCGGTGGCCAAGGCCGCCTTGAGGAAGGCCTCGTGGAACGTTTTTCCCATGCAGGCGATTTCCCCCGTCGACTTCATTTCCACATTCAACCGGGGGTCGGCGCCGGCAAAACGGACCCAGGAAAACATAGGCATCTTGACGGAGAAAAATCCTCCCTTAAACCGGGGGAGGTTCAGAGGGAGCGGTTCTCCCACCATGCAGCGCGTCGCCAGCTGGATCAGATTGACGCCGATGGATTTGGAGGTGAAAGGCATGGACCGGGAGGCCCGCAGATTGCACTCGATGACAAAAATGTCCTTTCCCTTGACCATGAACTGGATGTTGAAGGGCCCTCTGACTCCCAGCTCCCGGGCGATGATACGGGCATTTTCCGCAATTTTTTTCTGAATCTCTGCCTGAATACTCACGGCCGGAATGACCATGGTGGCGTCTCCGGAGTGGACCCCGGCGTCCTCGATATGTTCCATCACGGCGCCGATAAAGGCCCTCCGGCCGTCACAGACACCGTCCACTTCCACTTCCCGTGCACCCGTGATGAACTTGGAGATCATGACAGGATAGTCACGGGACAGCTCTGTGGCTTCGGTTATGTAACGTTTCAGTTCCTCCTTGTTCCGGGCCACCTTCATGGCGGAACCGGACAGCACATAGGAGGGCCGGATGATGACGGGATATCGGACGGATTCGGCGAAGGCTTCCCCCTCTTCCAGCGATGTGAAAGAGCTCCAGGGAGGTTGTTTGATCCCGTGTCGGTCCAGAATGGCTGAAAATTTTGCCCGGTCTTCCGCCGTGTCCACATCGCTGCCGAACGTCCCCAGGAGGGCTACATTTCGCTTGGAGAGGGAATAAGCCAGGTTGTTGGACGTTTGCCCGCCGACGGACACGACCACGCCCAACGGATTTTCCTTTTCATAGATGTCGAGGACCCTTTCCAGAGTCAGTTCCTCAAAATAGAGTTTGTCGGACATGTCGTAGTCCGTGGAAACCGTTTCCGGATTGTTGTTGAGGACGGTGGTCCGGTAGCCCTTGCGCTTGAGTTCCCAGACACAGTTCATGGTGCACCAGTCGAATTCCACACTGGATCCGATGCGGATGGGACCGGCTCCGATGACAAAGACCTGGGCCTCCGTCCGAAGGGGGATATCGTCCGTGGTGCCGTTGTAGGTCATGTAAAGATAGTTGGTCCGGGCCGGGTACTCGGCCGCCAGGGTATCGATCTGCTTGACGGCGGGCACGATGCCAAAATGGGTGCGGACGGTCCGAATCCGGGCCGGAGCGGTTCCCATCAGGGAGGCAATCTGATTGTCGGAAAAACCTGCGGCCTTGGCTTTTTTGAGGTTCTCTTTCAGATCGGCATCGCCGAACGTCATTCCTGTTATCAACCGATAGACGTCGACGATCCGCTCGATTTTGTCCAGAAACCAGGGATCGATTCCGGAAAGGGAGGTGATCTCCTCCACCGTCATGCCGGTCATCAAAGCGTCGACCACGGTGAAGAGCCTGTCATCCGTCGGATCCCGCAGTTCCTTCTGAATGGTTTTTTGGCTCCTTTTTCGTTTCTCGACCAGTTCTCTTCCCAGTTCCAGCATGCGCACGGCCTTCTGGAGGGCCTCCTCGAACCGTCGGCCGATGGACATGACCTCGCCGATGGATTTCATCTGGGATCCGATGCGGGTTTCCACGCCCTCGAATTTCCTCATCTCCCATTTGGGAACCTTGACCACAATATAGTCCAGAGCGGGTTCGAAACAGGCCTGGGTGACGCCCGTCACCTTGTTGGTGATCTCATCCAGATTGTAGCCGAGGGCCAGTTTGGCCGCCACATAGGCCAGCGGATAACCCGTCGCCTTGGATGCCAGGGCGCTGCTGCGGCTGAGCCGGGCGTTGATTTCAATGACAAAAAAGGTTTCACTCTTCGGATCGAGTGCGAACTGGATGTTGCACTCCCCGACAATTCCGATGGAGCGGACGATACGAATGGCGGCCGCCCGCAGCCGGTGGTACTCGCTGTTGGTGAGGGTCTGGGAAGGCGCCACCACGATGGAATCCCCGGTGTGGATTCCGAGCGGATCGAAGTTCTCCATGTTGCAGACCGCGATGCAGTTGTCCGCCCCGTCCCGCACCATTTCATATTCGACTTCCTTCCAGTGATGAAGATATTTCTCCACCAGCACCTGCCCGATGGGCGAACTCATTAAGGCAGCCCGAACCGCCGGCTCCAGATCCTCCTTCCGCCTGACGACCTGAGACCCCAGTCCGCCGAGAATATAAGCGGGCCGCAGCATGACCGGAAAACCCAGTTCGTTCGTGATGTGTTCCGCTTCTTCCGTCGAATGGGCCGAGCGGCTGGGCGCTGTTTTCGCCCCCACCCGATCCAGTGCCCGTTTGAAGGATTCCCTGTCCTCGGTTGTCTTTACGGCCTCGATGGGTGTTCCCAAAATCCGGACTCCGTATCGTTCAAAAACACCCTTCCCCTCCAGTTCAACCCCGATGTTGAGTGCGGTCTGTCCTCCGAAGGAAAGGAGCACTCCGTCCGGTTTTTCAAGCTGAATGACCTGCTCGACAAATTCAGGCGTGATGGGTTCAAGATAAAGGCTGTCGGTCATGTCGTGGGAGGTCTGCAGTGTGGCCACGTTCGGATTCAGAAGAACGGTTTTGATCCCTTCCTCCCGCAGAGCCTTGAGGGCCTGTGAGCCGGAATAGTCGAATTCGGCGGCCTGCCCGACACGCACTCCCCCGGAGCCGATGATCAAAACCTTTTGAATGCGCTTATCTAACGGCATGGTCTTTATCAATCATGTCCAAAAAACGGTCAAACAGAAATTCCGTGTCTCTGGGGCCGGGTGCCGCTTCGGGATGAAACTGCACGCCGAGCAGCGGCTTTTTTGTATGGGTGATTCCTTCCGTCGTGCCGTCATTGCAGTTACTGAAGATTTCAGCCACGGGCTTTCCGCTCAGCGACTCCCTGTCCACGGCATAGCCGTGATTCTGGGAGGTGATGTACATCCGCCCCGTGGCAAGGTCCTTAACAGGATGATTCTGACCGCGGTGGCCGAATTTGAGTTTATAGGTGTCACACCCCAGCGCCAGAGCCAGGATCTGGTTCCCGAGACAGATGCCGAAAACGGGAATGCTCCTCTCGATCAATCCGGATGCCGCTGCGACCGCCTGTTCGGCTTTTTTCGGATCCCCCGGTCCGTTGGAAAAAAGGACCCCGTCGGGACTCCAATGAAGAATCTCTTCGACGGTCGACTGAGAGGGAACCCGGATGACCCGGCACGTTCTGCGTGTGAGACAGCGGATGATGTTGGTCTTCACACCGCAGTCAACGAGGACCACCGTCTTTTCGGCCGGTGTGATTTCGCCCCGTCCGCGCATCACGGCCTCGTAGATCACCGGTTCTTTCACCGAAACCTGTCCCACGAGATCGGTCAGATTGGGGTCGGACAGAGTTGCGGCTTCCCTTCGAAGAACGTCCTCGTCGATGGGAACAGGACTGACGGCGAGAAGCCCCAGCAGCGTCCCCTTGATGCGGAGGGTCTTTGTCAGTTCCCGCGTATCGATTCCCTCGATCCCCGGTATGCCGGCGGCACTCAGCCAATCATCCAGAGATTGACGGCTTCTGTAATGGGAGGGCCTTCGGCAGAGCTCGGAGATGACATAACCACGAATTTTCGGCCCGTCCGACTCGAACTCGTCCGGATCGACACCGTAATTTCCGATGAGCGGATAGGTCTGGCAGACGATCTGGCCGAAAAACGAGGGGTCGGTGATGGACTGGACGTATCCGACCATCCCCGTGTTGAAAACAACTTCCCCCGCTGACTTTGTGACGGCGCCGAAACCAACACCGCTCCGGACCGAACCGTCTTCCAGCGCCAGAGCCGCGTATTTCATGTGTCCGCTCTATTGTACGGATTTTTTCAGCGAAATCCAGATTATTGTAAAAAATTATCATAAAAACCGTCTCAAACGTGCCGTTTCGGCCCTTCGCTGAAACAATTGGGCTCGTTTGGCCGGACAATCCTCCGGGTATTCAAATCAGGGCAGGGCTGTGCTACACTCACTGTGAACATTTGAATCGCCCGCATATTCAGGTGATCGGATTCCATCGAAAAGAGACCGAAACCAATGATCAATCTTAAACTCTTTTTATCAATCTTTTCCGTCGTTTTTCTGGCCGAGCTGGGGGATAAAACTCAACTGGCGACCATGCTGTTCGCCTCCGAACGGAATGTAAGCAAATGGACGGTTTTCGGCGCCTCCTCACTGGCTCTTGTGGCGGCGGCGGGGCTGGCCGTTCTGGTGGGAGGAACAATCGGAAAATACATTCCGCCCCGAACCCTGAAATGGGTTGCAGGTCTTGGGTTTATTGCGATCGGTATCTGGACCGTGCTGCGCGCCTGAACAGCGGTCAGGTTGTTTTTTTCGCGGACCAGCTGCCGCTGTTTCCTTCCCCTTGAAAAGATCCGCTCATATTGGAGTGATCCCCGGTCAGAACATAATCAATCCAGTCGGTGTAAGTAAACGTCACAACATCATCGGCAGCGGTCCAGATGCCGTTGTAGCCCCGGCTGTCGGAGAATGTACCTCCCATAACATCCGGACCTGAAATAGTGATGGTGAATTCAAAATCGGCGGTTGAGGATCCCGTCTTGAGCATGCTCACGCTCCACGTCCCCCGAAGGTCCACCAATTGGGCCGTGATGGTGTAGGAATTAAAGACGGTCAGGGTGCCGGCGGCGGCGTGTCGGGTAGCGTTGACATAAACTTCAACCGCATGAGAGGGATTGAGGGGGGTGTAATCATAGGTGATTTTGGACAGTTCGGTGTACTCATACTGGCCTGACTGGGGAGTCCCTTCAACACCGGCCTCAACCCGAACAATGATGGTGAAATCGGGAATTCCAAAATTGCAGTGAGTCAAAACGACGGATGCAAGCAGAACTCCAAAAATTTTCCCCCATTTTTTTAATATCACACCGCTCATCGAGAACATTTGATCCATTCCTTTCGTCACACGAC
>JAHIPL010000279.1 GCA_018894615.1 Acidobacteriota bacterium
CCCTTTTTCAGGCAGATCTCCGCCACCGCTTCCGACAGGCGTTCCATGGCGTCCGGGCTGTCGGCGTCGAGGATGATCATAAGGTAGGTGTCCCCTTCCCGGGCCGGCCATGTTTTATTGAGGGCTTTTTCGGTGATGCGGATGACGTCGCGAGGGACGAATTCGACGGCCAGGGGAATGATCCCGGCACCGATGATGAGAGGCACGGTTTCGATGGCCGGTTCGAGCCCATCAAAGGGAATGACGAGAGTGCGGGAAGCCGGGGGTTTCGGCATGAGCTGAACGGTGAGCCGCGTGATGACGCCCAGCGTTCCCTCGGAACCGATAAAGAGGTTGAGCAGGCTGTATCCCGTACTCGACTTCATGAGCTTGCCGCCCGGATGAATGATATCACCGGAAGGCAGAACCACCTCCAGGCCACGGACGTGATTGCGGAGCACTCCGTGTTTGACGGCCCGGGCGCCTCCGGCGTTGGTGGCGGCGCATCCTCCCAGCATGGCGCTCTCCTCGCCGGGATGGGCGGGAAAAAAGAGACCCTTCTCCTCGACGGCCTTGTAGAAGTCATGAAGCGTCAGCCCCGCCTCCACCACGGCCATCTGGTTGACGGTGTCGATCTCGATGACGGCGTTCATCCGTTCGAGGGAAAGGACGATGCCGCCGTGGTCGGGCACGCAACCGCCGCAGAGACCGGTGGCTCCACCGCGGGGGGTTACGGGAATGCGTAGGTTGTCAGCCAGGCGGAGGACGGCTGCGACCTCATTCGTGTTTCCCGGACGGACCACGACGTCGGGAAGGTGCGCGATGTCCTTCAGGGAAAACTCATCGTGGGAGTAGGCCTCCATGCTGTCCGGATCGGAAAAGACGTTGTCCTTTCCGACGATCTTTTTCAGATCTTCAACAATATCTTTAGTTACGGTCTGGTAAGTCATCGTCCTTCCATTCTTTTCGAATCTCTCATTCTCGGCAGAATTGTTCGCACACTCTTCTCATTTGATCAGGATAGAGGGAATGCCAGCCCCCTGGTGGAAAAATCTGTTTGTCGGAGAAAAAAAATATGAAATGATCACCATGGCTATGGGTTTGATTTTATAATTCAACTGCTGCCGATGTAAAGGAAATGAACGCCGGCCCTTAAAATTCAGCTGAAATACAGGCCATATCTCTGCATTTAAGGCTTGCAATCTTACCTGGATAATTTTAGGGTGATACAGCATTTTTACGGGGATATTTGATGAATTCACAGCATATACGACGTTAATAAGGAAAGAGTTGTATCAAATACAGCTTGCTGTATAAAAGGAGTTTCACCACGCGGTCCTGGCCGTCGAGACGATGGATGGTTCCATCAGCTGGACCGGCACTGCGGGGACGGCTTGTCCCGACGGCATGCCGATGAGCCCCGACACCCCGTACTTCATCGCAAGTGTCGACAAGCTTTACACGGCCACCGCCATCCTGAAGCTGCACGAGCGCGGACAGCTTGACCTCGACGAACGCGTATCGTCCTACCTGCCGCCGGATCTCGTCGACAAGATCCACGTGTCGGGCGGAGTCGACCACAGCGCCCGGATCACTGTGCGGAACCTCCTCGGCCATACCTCGGGATTGGCGGACTACCTGGAGGACCGACCTCGAGGCGGGCAAAGCATGATCGAGCATCTCGTCGATGGCGGCGGCGACGTGGCGCTCGGCGTCGCAGATGCGATGCGGATGGTGCGCGAAGACCTGACGCCGCATTTCCTCCCACAGGACCCTCACTCTAGACGACCGAAGGCGCGCTACAGCGACACGAACTTCCTGCTGCTCATCGCTATCATCGAGACACTCTTTCAGCTTCCGCTTCACGACGTGTTCGCCGAGCTGGTCTTCGCACCGGCCGGCATGCATCACACCTACTTCCTCGGGACAACAGAACCGGCCGCACCGACGCCCGAACCCGCCACGCTGTGGTTCGCCGACCAGGCGTTCGACCTCCCGCAAGTTCTTACCTCGCTCAGGAGCATCTACAGCACGGTCTCCGACCAGATCGCGTCGCTGCGCGCTCTCCTGAACGGTGAGCTCTTCGATGACCCCGCCACGCTCGACCTGATGCAGCAGCACTGGAAGCGCTTCGGTCAGCCACTCGATTCCGCCGGTCATCGGACACACTGGGTCGACGGGATCGTGGCTGTTCTGCTGCCCCGCCTACAACCTGCTGCTCGCGGGGACGGTCGACCAGGCCACAGCGGGAGCGGTGCCTTTCCGGACTGTGGTGCCGAAGGTGTTGCGAGCGGTGGGGGATGCGAACCATGTCTAGCAGCAACTCATGCCCGTCGAACAAGCGCACCCACCTGATGCAATGACAATTCATATCCAAAACAATCGCTTTGAAAAAAGAGGCCTGTCCCCTATAAATATGTATAATATCGGGGCCTGACCCCGATTATTTACATTTAACGGCTTTGATGATGTGGGAGGCGCTGATTCCGTAGCGTTCCAGCAGCTCATCGGGTTTGCCTGATCGCGGAAGTTCGGTCACGGCCAGGTGGACAATCTCTGCCTCGCCGGCCAGGGCCGCCGCCACGGCTTCTCCGAGGCCCCCGGCCTTGAAGTGATCCTCCACGACCACCACCTTCCCTCCGACGGCCCGGACTTCCTTCCGGATGCCCTCGACATCCAGCGGCTGCACGGAATAGGCGTCGATCAGGCGGAAGGTGACTTTGTCCTCAGCCAGTTCCGCATGAGCCTTGAGAGCCTCGTGCACCGTGATACCGGCCGCGATGACGACCACCTTGTCTCCCTTGGCGCTCTTCAGCACCTTGGAGCCGCCGATGGGAAACTTCTCCCCCTTCGCGTACAATCCCGCCGTGGCCGGCCGCGACGTCCGCAGGTAGGAAATCCCCTTGTGCCGCGCCAGTGACTCCACGCAAGCCTCGGTTGAATGCCCATCCGAGGGATACAACACCACACATCCCGGAATCGGCCGAAAGATGGCCATGTCCTCCAGGCCCATCTGGGAGGGACCGTCCTCACCGATGCTCACGCCGACGTGTGATCCCACCACCTTGAGGTTGGACATGGAATAGGCGGCCATCCGGATCTGGTCGTGGGCCCGGCTCAGAAAGGCGGCGAAGGTGGCCATGTAGGGGACAAAACCTTTGGCCGATAGACCGATTCCCGCCCCGATCATCACCTGCTCGGCGATATACATCTGAAAGGAGCGGCGGGGAAAAGCCTTGAAAAAATCATCGGCGTAAGTCGAGTTCTTGACGTCGCCGTCGATGCAGACCACCCGGTCATTGACCTGGCCGAGATTGACCAGGGCGTTACCGTAGGCCCGGCGGGTGGCGATCTTGTCGGTATAGGAATTCTTTTTGAAAGACAGCTTGCTTGATAAAACGGGGACCGCCCCTTTTTTAGGTTTTTTGACATATTGGGAGGCGTCGATCTCCGGCATTGGACCCAGCTCAGCCAACGCCTTTTCCAGGTCATCGGCATTGAGCGGTTTACCGTGCCAGCCGTTTTTGTCTTCCAGGAAAGAAACGCCCCTGCCTTTGTAGGTTTTGGCCAGGATGACCGCCGGCCGGTCGGTTTTTCGGGCTTTTGCGAAGGCATCCAGGATTTTATCGATGTCGTGACCGTCGATGGTGATGGTCTCCCAGCCGAAGGCCCGGAATTTGTTCTCATAGGCCTGGAGGTTGTGCTGGTGCATGGTCGGATCGGACTGCCCCAGCCGGTTGATGTCGACGACGGTGCACAGGTTGTCCAGTCCATGATCAGCGGCGACGTTGGCCGCTTCCCAGACCGACCCCTCGGCCATCTCCCCGTCTCCCATGACGATATAGGTGCGGCGATCGGACATCGCCAGCTTCTGAGCCAGGGCTACCCCTACACCAACCGAGAGGCCCTGCCCGAGAGAACCGGTGGCCGATTTCACCCAGTTCATCCGCGGTGTCGGGTGCCCTTCGAGCGGACTCGTGATTTTGCGCAGGTCCATCAGCTTTTTGTGCGGGATGATGCCCGCCTCGGCGTAGGCGGCCCAGAGGATTGGAGCAGCGTGTCCCTTGGATAGGATCAATTCGTCGTTTCCCCAGTCACCGGGATCGGCGATATTGTACTGCATCTCATCAAAAAACAGGCATGCGGCCAAATCGGCCATGGACAAACAGGTCGTCGGATGGCCGGAACCCGATTTGCTCGTCATTTTGAGCGAGAAAATCCGCAGCCTGAGGGCGATTTTTTCCAGGGCATCTTTTTTTGTCATCGAAAGCAACTCCTCAAAAATATTAAATCGATTATATTCCATTTAAATCGAATGATTCCATTCAATTTATACATATTCATCCTACATTTTCAGTGAATATTCGCACCAGATGGTTTCATCGACCGGTATGTAATTTCTGAATTGAAGCATGGGGATGTTTGGTCCGTCGGGACACCCTCTCTTTCCAAAACGATGGAGGATGCATTGTAGCAGAGGGGTCATTATAATACAATTTGCATAAGAGCGGACAAAGGAGAAGAACATGAAGACACAGGAAGCTCGGTGTCTTGTCATCAGCCCCCATCCCGACGATGCCGAATTCGGTGCAGCCGGGACCGTAGCCGGCCTGACCGCCAAGGGGCATTCGGTGGTCTATGTCGTCTGCACAAGCGGCGACAAGGGGACGGACAACCCGAAGGTGAATCCCGATGATCTGGCCGTGATACGGGAAGAGGAGCAGCGGCAGGCAGCCGCCGTCCTCGGGGTGCAAGATGTTGTTTTCCTCCGATATCCGGACCAGGGCCTTGAGGACACGCCGGAATTC
>JAHIPL010000280.1 GCA_018894615.1 Acidobacteriota bacterium
CAAGGCGAAGGGCGTCCCGAGCCTGACGATCTGCAATGTGGTCAAATCCTCCATCGCCCGCGAGACGGACGGGGCTCTCTACACCCAGGCCGGCCCTGAAATCGGCGTGGCCGCCACCAAAACCTTCACCGCCCAGCTGTGCGCGCTCACGCTGCTAGCCCTCAAAACGGCCGAAGTCAGGGGAGCGCTTTCCGAAGAGGAGCAGGACGAGCTCATTCAGGAACTGCAGCGGATTCCTCCCCGGATGGAAGAGATTCTGAATGATGCAAAGATTCTGGAGGGGCTTTCCCACAGCTTCACGTCCTCCAATCATTTTCTCTATCTTGGGCGCTGGATCAGTTTCCCCGTGGCTTTGGAAGGGGCCCTCAAGCTCAAGGAGATTTCCTACATCCATGCCGAGGCCTATCCCGGAGGGGAGATGAAGCACGGTCCCATCGCCCTCATCGACGAAAAAATGCCCACCCTGGTTGTCATTCCGAGGGATCACGTCTACGAAAAAATGCTGAGCAACATCTCGGAGGTGAAGACGAGAAGCGGTTTTGTTCTGGCCGTGGCCTTTGAGGACGACGCCGAGATCTGCGATAGGGTGGACGCCGTCATCCGCATCCCCCGGATTCACCCCCTTCTCTCACCCTTCCTGACCACTCTCCCCCTGCAGCTCTTCGCCTATTACATCGCTTCCGCTCGCGGGGCGGATGTGGATCAGCCGCGCAATCTGGCCAAAAGCGTAACGGTGGAGTAGCCCTCTTATATCCCTTTCACACGATCCGTTGTTGACTTTTATCTTGTGTTTAGTCATACTAAAGTATGAAAAAGTCATACCATGGGAGCGATATGAAAAAATCGATCAAGTTTGCGATCAGTATGCCGCATGCGCAGTTTAAGGCACTCGAATCCTGTCGCCGCCTATCCGGACAGACAAGGAGCGCATTTATCCTGGAAGCAGTCAGGGCCAGGCTGAGGCGAGACGAAAAAACAAAGAATCAAGGTCAGCAGGCGAACGTTGTCAGTGAGGATTCGTCAGGGTACAGGGCTGGTGTATCGAAGCCGGAGCTCCCTGAACCGCAGTCTTTGATGGCTTCTGACGATATTCGGAAGAGAGCGATGGCAGCCGCCGGCAGCTTTCAATCGGAGGATGGCAATCTATCGATGAAACACGATGAGGTTTTTGCCGAAGGATTGAAGGAATGAAAGTTTTTATCGACACGAGCGCGTTTCTGGCCGTCCTCGATAAAAATGACATCAATCACCCGGAGGCCAGGGCACAATGGATCAAAATGCTCGAGTCCGGGGAAGAACCGGTCTGTCACAACTATATTCTCGTCGAGACATCGGCTGTGATCCTCAGAAAACTGGGGATCGAAGCGGTTCGTGTTTTCCAACGCGATGTCGTTCCGGCCGTTCATGTTGTTTGGGTGACGAGGGAAATCCACGAAGCGGCCGCGGGAGCCCATCTATTGGCTGGGCGGCGCAAACTGAGTCTTGTCGATTGTGTGAGCTTTGAAATCATGCGGAGGACCGGCCTCAACATGGCTTTCGCCTTCGACCGCCATTTCCAAGATTTCGGCTATAAAACCACACCGGCTTAGAGGTCCGGCCGCGAAAGAAACGAATGTCGCACCACTTACTCAAACCGACCAATGCTGTCACGGTGGAATAATTCGTTTATCACGGACGAGTCCTGTCCGGTTTTCCCCTCCAGGCCCCGCCCATCCGTTATTCAAGTTTGACATGACTTTTGTGAGAATTCTTTGGCCGATTCTCCGTCTCTATGAATGGTTGGACTAAAAATTATCGATTCATGATTGACAAAAGGTTCCATATATGGTACCAAATAGGCATGATGTCAGGATATGGATTCGGTGAACAAAAAGTGTTATGGCCTGTATCAGAGAGCCAAAGCGAACCCGAAGGGTCTCAGATTCACTGAAGTGATGAAATTGTGTAAATGCATCGGACTCAGCTGTGACAGAGTCAAGGGTTCCCATTTCATTTATAAAAAAGATGATCCGTTTTTTCTCATTTCAATACAGAGAATGAAGGACGGGACAGCGAAACCCTACCAGGTCAGGCAGTTGTTGTCTTATATTGACGATAACAACCTGGACCGATTGGAGTGAATAATGGATAAACATGCGGTTTCCATCAAATGGAGTGACGAGGATCAGAGCTTTGTTGCGACGATTCCTCAAATATTAGGCCTCAGTGCATTGGGCGCCACCCGTGACGAAGCGCTGTCAGAATTAAGTATCGCCGCCGAAGCCTATATTGAAGCCTTGAAAGCGGCAGGGAAGCCCTTGCCTTTACCGGAAAAAGTCAATCCGTACAGCGGACAACTTCGTCTTCGCATGCCGAAACGTCTTCACGCCACCCTCTCCGAGGAGGCGGAGGATAACCATATTTCACTCAACACCTATCTCGTTTCCCTCCTGTCGGAAAGGCATATGGAGAAGAAATTGCTGAAAAAATGGGATGACTTCGTTCATCTGAACAAATCGGAAAAAGCAGACAAAACATACGATTTCGGCAAGGACCAGCGTCCGGTGTTCCACATCAAAGAGAAGAATCCGACTAAAATTTAATTCCAAATGACCTTGAAACGTTTGATGGTTCTGAATCCTGTCACAGGATCTTCAATCATCGTGTACATCTTTCCCTTTACAAAAATATATGGGCGTCTGTCGGTCCAAATTTTGGCGTAATAATATCCATCCGGATTAAAAATGTCGTAGGCTGTTAATGTTTGTTCTCCGTTCTTTTTTGTCTCATTTGTTTTGACCCATAATCGGCTTTCATCATCGACATACATCCGTTCAATGACACTTTTTACCTTCGGCATCTTCATAGACCGGACTGTTTTTTCGACTTCTTTAAAGAGATGATTTTTATACCTTGCCCGATATTTCTCAGCGTCTTTATTAGTAAATGGAACCGGCTCATATGAACGATCAATAATTCTAAAAGGTCTTCCGGAAGAATTAAAAACCTTAATACTATACTTGTCATTTACACAGTGATAAATAATTTCCCTTTTTTGATCACCTTTAAATAAAGATCCACGCGAAACAGGTAAACCCGAATAATTAAAACCGCTGCCACCACGAACTATCAAGGACTCCGGATGAGTAGGATTCATGTCATAGTATCGGATTACTTTTCCTTCAAAATCGAATTCTTTAACATCTAGGCTCCGTTCATTTAAATCTTGGCCTCTATAGGTTTCACAAATGATAAATGATGCACTTTTAAGCAGGATGAAACTGTAAACACTCCTCGGTAATTTAATGCTTCTTAAGAACTGACCGGAAGAATCAAACCAACTTGTCCTTGTTGAATAATTATCATGAACAATGAGTGTTCCTTCTTTTGAAACGCCAATATAGCCTATCGAGTTAAATTCACCGGGTCCCTGCCCTTTTGCTCCGATTGTTTTCATCAGTTTGCCGTTTGCATTGAATACTTTTATAACTTGATCCTCGAATTCACTGATATATATATTTTCATTCTCATCCACAAGATGCAGAAACGGATTAAATAGTACGACATTGCCGGCTTGGTCTTCCTCACCGATGGAAAGTTCTTCGATAAAATTGACGTTTTTGTTCGGGTGGAGTGGAGTGTCTGTATTATGAACATATTCAACACCATCGATGGTTTCAACAATTGAAGTGGAGCCGGATTTTTGATTGTTGCTGTAACTCATCCCGTTGAAAATGAGAAAGATGGCCGCTATAAATACTATTTTTTTCATTGTCCCCCCCTGAAAAGTCCTTTACCTATTTTAACTCGATTTATTCAGTGCGCCGTGGAAAGGCGCGAATCTTCAGTGGGTGAAAGACCCACCCGGCAAGGGTCGCTCCAGCCGGAAGCAATCGGAGTGAAGGTGGAGGCGACGAAATCTTCAAAGCCTCCGGTGTAGATGGTCGCAAGGCGACTTGGCGAGTATGCAGGCCGTAACGAGAGTGAACGCTGAGCAGGCCTCGAAAAGGGTAACGCGGGAGCCGACCCACCTGAATTTTGGGGA
>JAHIPL010000281.1 GCA_018894615.1 Acidobacteriota bacterium
CTGTTTTCAGCCTGCCGACCTGATTGCCGTCCATATCTTCGACAAGGATTTCGAGCGGTTTGTCCCGTTTTGTTTTCAGGTAGTAATAGATGTGCAGCCCGGAGGGCTCGTTGGGGGTGCGCAGGTGATTGTCTCCGGTCATGTGATAGTTTCCCCACCCGGCTCGCTGCGACGTGTAAGTCAGCGGGCGATCGAGAATGCGAAAAAGATGCGCCTCTTTGGCCAGAACATCTCCGGTCAGTTCCTGAAGGGGGCTGACGGGGATCACCCAAACGCCGCGGCCGTAGGATCCGACGATCAGATCCTGTTCGCGCGGTTGAACAAGGAGATCCCGAACGGGGACGGGCGGCATGTTGTTTCTGAGGGAATGCCAGGATATTCCGCCGTCCAGAGTGAAATAGACCCCGGCGTCCGTTCCGACGAACAGCAGGCGCGGATTGATCCGGTCCTCAAAAACGACGGATACGGGTGCGGCAGGCAGGCCTTTCCCGAGATTGGTCCAGGTTTCACCGAAGTTTTCCGTCTTAAAAAGAAAAGGTTCAAAGACATCCTCGTGAAATCCCGATTTGGTGACATAACAGGTTCCCGCATCATGATGGGAGGGAAAAACCCGGCTGACCCAGATCTGCTCCGGGCCTCCGGCGGCGGCTATGGCCAGCGTGTGTTCCATCCAGTCCGCTCCGTGGTTTCGCGTCGAATGAACCCGTCCGTCGTCCGTACCCACCCAGATGATCCCGGGTCGAAGCGGGGACTCGGCGATGGTTGTGATGGTGCAGAACATGATATGCCCCTGGCCGGCGATTTTCTCCGGGATATTGGTCGTGAGATCCGGGCTGATTTCCTCCCATATCCGACCCCGGTCGGGTGAGCGGAGAAGCATCTGGCCGCCGGTGTAGAGGATGTCCGGATTGTGGGGGGAAAGCACGATGGGGGTGGTCCAGGTGTAGCGGTAGGGAGGTTTTCCCTCCGCTGCTGTGGGCGTGATCTCCGTCCGCTCTCCCTTCAGCTGATCCACGCGGTGGTGTTTTCCGAACTGGGTGGTGAAGTACAGCCAGCGGTTGTTCTGAGGATTAACCTTGGTGTACATGCCGTCCCACATGCCGGTGATCACCCACTCTTCGAAACCGACGCTCCCCGACCAGCCGTTGCTCGGCCCCTTCCAGGCTTCATGATCCTGAAGACCGGCGTAGATATTGTAGGGCACCGCATCGTCCACCTCGACATGGTAAATCTCGCCCATGGGAATCTGATAAAGGTGCCACATATGACGGCCGCCGTCATAGGAGACATAGATGCCGCCGTCGCTGCCCAGCATCATATGTTCGGGATCGGCCGGATCTATCCAGAATGTCCGGACATCCCCGAAATTGCTGAGGAATCTGTCCTTCTCACGCCGCCGCGGCCAGGTCTTCCCTCCGTCGAGGGAGTACTGCATGGAGACGCCGATCAGAAAAACTTTTTCCGGCTCGAGGGGATCGACGGATAATTCATTGAAGGAATAGGCGGCCTTTCCGCTCAGGTCCAGCCCCTCCGGGCTCATCTTCTGCCAGGAGTCTCCGCCGTCATTCGAACGGTAGACCTCCCCGCCGATCATCCCTTCATGAAGATTATCGGAAAACGCGTCGAACACAGCCGCTTTCTTTTCCTTCAGTCCTGGTTGGAGATTCAGGTTCTCGATGACGGTGTGCAGAATTTTCGGATCGGCCCGGTGAATATCGATGCCGATCCGGCCCAGATTGCCACGCGGCAGTCCGTCGGTCAGAATCTCCCAGGAAGCGCCGGCGTCTCTGGTTCTGTAAATCCGGCTGCCTTCCCCTCCGGCTTCGAAGTGCCAGGGAAGCCGAACCTTGTCGTAGGAAGCGGCATAAAGAGTGCCCGGTTCCTTGAAATTTATACAGAGATCGACCACTCCCACCTTTTCGCTGATAAAGAGCACGTTGCTCCACGTCTTTCCGCCGTCCGTCGTTTTAAAAACGCCGCGTTCCTCATTGTTTGAAAAAAGATGACCCATGACGGCCGCGTAGACGATATCCGGATTTTGAGGATGAATGACGATTTTGCCGATGTGGTGGGAATCATCGAGCCCCATGTGGGTGAACGTCTTTCCGGCATCCGCCGATTTCCAGATGCCGTTACC
>JAHIPL010000282.1 GCA_018894615.1 Acidobacteriota bacterium
CCCAAACACACAGGCCAGTGATAAAAAAACCATCCCGATGGATTTTATCAGATAGGAGAAACGCTTTATTTTCATCAGGTCAGACACTAAGCCGCATTTTAATTCAATTTGCCCGCACTGTCCAGTTGCTTGCCTTTGACCTGCATTTATGTCATTATTTTCTTTTTAAATAATCCGGAGTTTGACACCAACGATATCCGGCCAATGAATAAATCACGTTTAACAAAACCAAGATCTTAACGGAGGAAACCATGTCATCAAAGCTTATCGGACTGAAACCCGAAAAAATCTGGAAACATTTTTTCGAAATCTTGAAGATCCCCCACTGTTCGGGAAATGAAAAGGCCCTCGGCGATTACGTTCTGAATTTCGCTAAACAGTGCAACCTGGAATCTGAAAGGGACTCCGTCGGCAACGTTGTCGTCCGCAAGCCCGGGACGAAAGGACTAGAAAACACCCCAGGCATCATTCTTCAGGGTCATATGGATATGGTCGGTGAAAAAAATTCGGACGTGGATTTTGATTTTTCCTCCGACGGCATCAAAGCGGTTGTGGACGGGGAATGGCTCCGTGCCGAAGGAACAACACTGGGAGCGGACAACGGCATCGGGCTTGCCGCCTCACTGGCGCTTATGGAGGACGACACAGCTGTCCACGGACCCCTGGAATTTTTATTCACCGTGGAAGAGGAAACGGGACTGACGGGAGCCACCCAGCTGAAGCCCGGTTTTCTCAGGGGAAAATACCTCCTCAATCTGGACAGCGAGGACTGGGGGGAATTCACCATCGGCTGCGCCGGAGGAGCGGACACAGAAATCATCCTTCCCCTGGAACGCCGCAGCACGGCCGACGGTGATGCATATCTATTGAAGCTGACCGGTTTCAAAGGAGGACACTCGGGTGTCGACATCCACCTCGGCCGGGCCAACGCCATCAAATGCCTGGCTCGTATTCTCTATCAGGTCGGCAGAGATGTTCCTTTTCTCCTCGTCGACGCCGTCGGTGGAAACCTGCGCAACGCCATCCCGAGAGAGGCCTGGGCCCATGTGTATATCACGGATGACCACAGGGACGACTTTGAAAAAAAGAAAAAAGCCGCATTCGACAAGATTGTTTTGGAATACAAAGCCGTCGAGCCGACCGCCGCCGTCTCATTCGAAAAGGCGGACGACGTCAAACTCTCTCCACTCAACATGGAGTCGCAGCGCAGTCTGATCAATCTCCTTTATGCCATTCCCCACGGTGTGGTCTCCATGCATGCCGAGATGAAGGAACTTGTCGAAACATCATCCAACCTGGCAGTTGTCCGGACCGAAAAGAACCGGGCCAAGATCATCTGCAGCACGCGCAGTTCCGTCGCCTCCGCCATCGAAGCCACCCGTCACACCATCGCCGTCATCTGTGAACTGGCCGACGCCGATGTGACGCTGGAGGACGGGTATCCCGGATGGACTCCCAACCTGGCATCTCCCCTGCTCAAGACCATGAAGGACATCTATCGGAACAGTTATGATGAGGAACCTCACATCTCCGCCATTCACGCGGGACTCGAGTGCGGCATCATCGGAGAAAAATATGAAGGCATGGACATGATTTCTTTCGGACCGACCATCAAATTCCCTCACTCCCCTGATGAAAAACTGCACATCGCTTCGGTGTCGGATTTCTGGGATTTCCTGGTTTTGGTTCTCAATAAACTGGCCGGATAAACGGTCAGTTTCCTTCTTCAGGGTCGGATACCGGATTTTCTTCAATTTCAGGGGCCGGATTCTCTCCGTAGAGCCATTCTTTCAACTGCTCCCGCTCGATTTTTTTTCGCCTGCAGGCGGACACACACAAGCTTCGGTACCGAATGGAAGGCCTGAGCAACTCCTCCGCCGCATTATCGATATCTTTTGGAATGGCACCCTCCCGCCCGTTTCTTAACATGTGGGGAAAGTGACGGCGCATCCTCTGCAGGGAGCTTTTCGATATCCGCCCTGTTTCGAACAAGGCCTGAAGCACTTCGTCCCCCGGAGCGGAAAAGAGACGCCGAAGATAGTGTATATCCGCCGCCTCGGGATTCTTGACGCGCAGGTCGTTGTCCAGGATATCCAGCACATGATGCCCCGGCAGCAGAAAATGGCGGGCAAAGGTCTGGGCATAGGCTTCACGCCCGGGATAGAGCGTCAGGTATTCCGGAATGAATATATCAAGATTGTCGACGATGGGACCGTCCAGCCTGTCCCTCAAATAATGGGCATAGGCATGAACGGCCACCATGTTCTGCCGTTCTACGGACAGGTGAGCATTGATGGAAACGAAGGCAGCCTGTCTCCTCTCCAGAAAGACGAACACTCCGGCCGCTTTGCTCTCCTTCGGATAGACCTGGCGGCAGATCCGCAGGCCGTGCAATTCCAGCATGTCAAAAAGGCGGCCGTTCAAAAAACGCCCCGGCGCCATTCGCCGTCTTTCCTGGTCCGCCATTCTTTCAGCGGAAAGATGGGTGTAGAGCGGCGCCGTCTGAAGGGAGCGCTCCGACATCTCCTCCAGTTCGGTGTAGCGCCGGCAGTAGATCTGAAATTCCTTCAGAATCGATCGAAGAACGGTGTATTCCCTTTTTTTCAGAAGGACATCAAACGGATTTTCCTTTTTTGAAAGAAAATAGGAGATGTCTTTTTTTAAAAAACGTGAAATATCCGTCAATGTGCTCAGGCTGGGATCCCTTTTGCCGAGTTCCAGAAGGGAAATGAATTCATTGGAACACCCGGCCGCACGGGCCAGTTCTTCCTGGGTCAGCCCGATATCCTCCCGCAACCGACGAATCTTTGCCCCGACGATTTTTTGCATGTGTTTCCCCTCTTTTTATATAACCGTGTGTCAAAAAAAAGTCAATTTTTTACATATTCTTACATATTCTTTCTTACATATTCTTTTCCCGGAGTTTAAAATCCATTCTCTTGTTTAATCGGATCGGGTTGTGTTAATATTTTGGTCAATGTGGATCAGGACACCGGACGATAGTGATGGATGAGACATCACCGCTTTTCAGATTTTTCAGTCAGTTCAAAATTGCTCTCAAAAACGCCTCCATCTACAGCATCGACCATCCGCAGACGCATCAATCCGTCGAATTGCTGAGAGATCACCTGGTGCATCTCGCGGAACGGATCGACCCGCTTCATTTTGTCTTCACCGAACATTCTCTTCGCTTCGATGACATCGTTTACTCGGGCCATTCTCTCATCGAAGAGATCGCGGTTTTTTTTCATACCAGAAAAGTCAAAAGGCTGACCATCGACGGCGCCACCTCCCTGACCGATCTTCTCGCTTTTTTTTCTCTTTTTATTCATTCCCCTCAGATCATGGCGGAAAAGGGAGGATTGAAAACACTGATTGAATCCATTCATGCCTCCGGCTTCCGAATCGACGAGCTTGATTACAGTTCCCTTCTCAGAGGGGAAGGCCGGGAAATCGATAACATGAGGGAATTTATACTCGGACGGGATCTGGACGCCCGGGAGACCGAACACATCGACAGGATCGCCGGCCGCTTTTCCGACATACTGGATGAACATTCCCTTGACGAATGGTTGAGCAATCCGACACTCATGGCCAACCTGAGTAAAATCCATGAATCGCTGAAGAACAGAGAAAGCCCCCTGCTCCGCCCGTTTTCTAAATCTTTCGTGAAATCAGTCCTTCAATCGCGAACCATCCCTACCAAAGAGGAACTTGAACGTTTGAGATCCGTGTTGAGCACACTGAATTCCACCGACTTTGCCGGCGCCCTCTGGGAGGAAATTACGGAAAACCGGGAATTCGATGCACTCAGCCTCAGGGTGTTCAGCAAGCTTGCCGAGGATAATGATCCGGAATCCATCTCCAAAGGGTTTATACAGTGCGCGGAACGGACGTCCACAACTTCACTTCCCCCGAATCACCGGAATCGGATCCTCGATCTTCTGGAAAAGATGCCGTCTCCTCTCCTCTCCGAGGTCTACCGCTCCACCCTCTCTTCCCTTTTTCAGGACATCGACATCCATGAGGAACAGGCTTTCGACCGGAACATTTGGGAAAGCAACTTTCAGATCATTCTGCTCAACTACCTGCAGGCCGTACAAAATCCGGAAAACATCGGCTTGATCGTTAATAATCTTCTCCTACAATGGCCGGCCATCACCAAACGAGGCGATCTCTCCTACCTCAAGAACATGTCCATCACCCTGAGAAACAAAAAAAGACGGCACGGTTCCTCCGAGAACATCGACCAGTTGGAGGGCCGGATGCAAGAACACATCGAAAACCAGGTCCTGCTTGGAAATCCGGCCATCGAATCCCTCTCCTCCTATTTTGACCCAAAAAAGAGCCGATTCTCCTCGAATTATATTCTCAAAAAGATCTTCGAAGGAGGTATCGTCAATCCGGCCATCTGCGAGTTGTTTTTTCAATCCTACCCAGATGATGTTTTTTATTTTCAATTGAACGCCGAGCGGGAACTTCCGGACAGCCCTCTTCTACAACAGTTGATTCAAGCCCTGGGTCAGCTGGAATCGGAAAACGCCTTTCATATCCTTCGTGAGCTCTACTCCCAGGCGGACATCACTCTACAGACGTTCATTCTTCAATCCCTCACCTATTCGAACGAACCCGTCGATATTTTTCTAACGGATGCCCTTCAGAAAGGCCCCCTTCCTGTACGTACGGCCGCTTTTCCCGTTTATGCGGTCGACACCGTCCGTAGAAAAAAAGCGGCGGCTATTCTCCTCTCCGTTCCCGCATTTCTCGGTTTAAAAAATCGGAGGCTTCTGGAGAACATTCGTCTTCTCGCCGATTTTCAGGTTGATGAGGCCCGTGCCCGGGTATTCCGCCTCAGTCGAAGACGTCTCCCGTGGAACAGTGGGCTCCGGCGTGAAGCCCGCAAAACTCTGGAGAAGTTGCAGTGAAGGACCGCATTCAGCATTTTCTGCTCGATTTTGTCATGGCCGTCCAGGCACGGAAAGTCTATTCGGCGGAGCATCCGCAGTTCATCCAACACGGACATGAGGCCTTTCAGCAATTGGACGGGCTGCTTCAGGAAAGCTCACCTCTTATTTTTGGGCTGATCGAAGGGGAACTTGCTTGGGAGAACGAAGTGTTCATCGACCTCAGCCGGCGAATCAGATCCATCCTCTCCGTTCTTCAGGACAGAGGGATTGAACGGCTCGTTTTCAGGACCGGCCTAAAAGAAGCGGAACTGATCCTCTTTATATCCCTGCTTCTTGAGTTCCAGACCAAATCACAGATCGACTTCTCAGATCATCTCAAAAGCAGGGGCGTCCACCATATCGAAGCCGGGCGTCTGAGGGCACCGGTTGAGGCCGCCGCCGGGTTCGAATCCGAAGAAAGCTCCCCACCGGCCAGCGAATCAGCTGTGGATCGGATCATGCATCTCATCCAGTCCCTCCATACGGAAAGCACGCTCGATACGCTGGAGCTCCTCAGCCGTCTGAAGCAGTTTCTACAGGTCTATTCCGGCACCCGCGTCGAATTTCTGGACCTGGCGGATGTGCGACAAAAGGATGCCGTAACTTACATTCATCTTCTCAACGTTTCCATCCTGGCCATGTTCTTCACCTCCCGACTTGGCTATTCAACCGAGGATGTGCGGGACATCGGAACAGCCGCCCTCTTTCACGACATCGGAAAGATCCATGTGGATGGGGAAATCCTGTCCAAATCAACCCGGCTGGAGGAGAATGAGTTTTTCAAAATTCAGCATCACACCGTTCTCGGCGCCCATCGTCTTCTCAAACACACCCAAACGCTGGGAATTCTTCCCGTCATCATCGCCTACGAACATCATCTGCGCTATGACCGCACCGGATATCCCCGCCTGTCCTTCTCCGTGTTGCCCCATCCGGCCTCCCACATCGTCACCATCTGTGATGTCTACGATGCCCTGGCCCAGAGGCGCTCGTACAAAAAAGACTACTCACCGAAGCGGATCTACGAGGTGATGATCGCGGAAAAGGGACGGCATTTTGAACCTGAATTGATCGAACGCTTTTTTCAATTTCTCGGTGTCTGGCCCAAGGGAACCATCGTTTCCCTCACGGACGGCTCGGTCGGCATCGTCAGGGAGGCCGACGACTTGGACATCTTCCGGCCGCACGTGGAGATCATCGCGCCCGAAGACAAAAAAGGCCTGATCCGCCTCAGGGAAGCACCGCCCCAGCTCGCCGTCGAACGGGCCCTCAACCCCTACGCCGAAGGCCGCGACTACCTGCCGTTTCTTTAACGGGAAACCTGACAGGACCCGAATCCACCTCACATGCCCCGTATCCACCTTCAAATTAGATTACGGGTGGCAGGTGAGGGACCCCCGTCCGCACCCTTTACCTTTTGGGATAGGGCGGCCTTTTATATTTTTTCGGCGGATTCTTTCTCAGCTCCTCGAGAATGACCGCGATGGCCTTTTCGAGCTGGGGATCTTTTCCCTGAATCACTTCCGCCGGCCACTGTTCCACTTCGATATCGGGTGGAACGCCGACGTTTTCGACAATAAATCCGTCTTCCGTCCAGATGGCCAGATTGGGCGCCGTTACACCGCCGCCGTCCATAAGCACCGGAAATCCAAGTGTTCCGACCAGGCCGCCCCAGGTCCGTTTGCCGATGAGCAGTCCCAGCTTCAATTTTCGAAACATCCAGGGCAGAAGATCGCCGCCGGACCCCGCCGTTTCATCGATGAGCATCACCTTTGGTCCCAGGATGGTTCCGCTCGGCGTGATGAGGTCCTCACCATAACGGAGGTTCCAATGGGAGATGTAGGGCCGGCGGAGAAGATCGATGTAATAATCGGCCACCTGGCCTCCGCCGTTGAACCGCTCATCCACGATGATGGCATCCTTGTGGGTTTGAGGGAAAAAGTACCTTTTGAAATAGACATGTCCCATGGAGGTGGTGTTGGGAACATAGACATAGGCCACCCGCCCTCCCGTCGCCTCATCCACTTTTTTGATATTGCCCTCGACCCAATCCCTGTTGCGAAGGGCATACTCGTTGGAGATCGGCACCACCTCCACCGTCCGGGCATCCCGGCCCGCGGCATCGGCTCCCACCGATATCTCGATTTTTTTCCCACTGGTGTTTTCAAAAAACATGTAGAGGTTGGCGGGCGGAACAACATCTTTTCCCTGAACTTTCAAGAGATATTCACCCTCCCGGACATCCACGCCCGGTTCGGTCAGCGGGGATCGCAGGTTGGGATTCCAGTTCAATCCGCCGTAGATTTTAGCGAACCGGTACCGTCCGTTCTCGATCCTGAAATCGGCGCCGAGCAGCCCTCCGGAAACCTGGTCCGGACGGCCGATAACATCTCCTCCGCCGACCCGGTGATGCCCGACGGACAGCTCGCTGCACATCCACTGGATGACGCGATTGAGATCGCTCCGGCAGGAGAGGTGCGGAAGGAATTCGGCGTACTTTTTCTTCATCCCGATCCAGTCCACTCCATGAAAGCCGGGATCATAAAAGAAATCCCGGTTGATCCTCCATGCCTCATTAAAAATCTGGGGCCATTCCGACCGCGGATCGATCTTCACCTGGATCGCTCCGATATTCAACTTCCCATCCCCGGGTTTGATTTTGCCGGCCGGGACGACGGCGAACGATTCCTGCTGGGAATAGAGCATTTTTTTCCCGTCAAAAGACAGGTCAAAAGCGCCGATTCCGGTACCGAGGACTTCATCCTCTCTCGTCTTGAGGTTGAAGCGGTGGAGTTTGGTGTCTCCGGAAGAGGGATTTCCGCCGTCCGGTCCCTCAAGGAAATACAGCATCCCCTCCTCACCGGATTTCAGGCCGTAATAATTCCCGGCGGGGACAGGCAGATCCAGGATCCGGAAGCGGATGTCCTCAAAGTCGATGATGACGGCCTTTTTCACTTTTTCTTCGTCTTTCCCGGCGGGGGCCTTGTCCTTCTCGTCCTCAACTTTGACCTCATCACTTTCCTTGACCAGCGGTGAGATTTCACCCTTCGGAAGAACGACCACGTAGATGGACGAGGTCATCCGCATATCGGCGTTGGACATGGCGAACCAGTGTTTGACGGGACCGGCGTCCGTGGATACCAGAAAATACAGGTATTTTCCCCCGGCGTCAAAAACAGGCTCCATGACTTCACTCAGACCCTCCGTGACGGCCAGAGAGCGGTTGTCCTCCAGTGAATAGAGATAAACCTTCTGGAAATAGGCTCGGGTGGTGAGGGCATAGGTGATCCACCGGGAGTCGGGGGACCACACGCCGCGCAGGAGACTGCGTCCCGACGGCATGTAAATGGCCTCTTTTCCGATGGTCGTGATCTTCCCCGTGGTCAAATCGATCCAGTACAAAGTCAGGGAATTGTCGGCGAAGCAGATCTTTTGACTGTCAGGCGCCCAAACGGGATTCTGATAAAAACCCGAGCCGTTGAGCGCAAACACACGGGCCTCTCCCTTTCCATCCTGGCTTTTCACATGAAGAGCGTATTCTCCCGATCGATCGGAGAAGAAAGCGATGGACGCGCCGTCCGGCGACCAGACGGGATCGCGTTCGTGCACTCCGGGAGTCTCGGTGATGTTCCTCGGGTCTCCCTTTTCGCCGGGGACAGTGACCACATCTCCGCGAAATTCAAAGACCGCCCGGACACCGGAGGGAGAAAGAGACGCGCTTCTGACATACTGAGCGCCGCTCACAAAACGCGGTCGGACCTCCATCAGATCGGCGGCGACACCGATGGTTATTTTTTGGGAACGCGCTGTATTTCTATCGAACAGGTGGAGATAGCCGGACTGCTCAAAAATGATATCGCCGCCGCCGGCCGTGGCTCGAATGACGGGGAAATCGGTGAAGCGGGTCAGCTGTTCGATCTTCTGCGAGCTCACTTCATAAGAGAAAAGATTGAACTCGCCGTTCCTGTCCGATCGAAAATAGATCTTATCCTCAATCCACATGGGATCTGTATCATTGCACCGCCCCTCAGGCTGAGGGATTCGGACAACGGAGTGATCGCTGAACGTGTAAACCCAGATGACGGAATGGGTGCCTCCCCGATACCGCTTCCACTGATGAAAAGCTTCAGGGAGAGGCACGTAGGCCATCCCTTTGCCGTCAGGGGAATAACAGGCCCGGAACGCATTGGGAATATCCAGTTTTTCCGGAATTCCGCCGCTGACGGGAATTGTGAACAACTGAACGTAACGGTTGGTGAAGACAGCCCGTCCGGAAATGAACAGGACGGCTTTTCCATCCGGCGTGAAACCCCTCACCTGGTCGGCTCCCGGATGCCAGGTCAGCCGCTGCGGGACCCCTCCCTCCGCAGGAACGATGAACACATCCGTGTTTCCGTCATACTGGGCGTCGAAGGCGATCCATTTTCCATCGGGAGAAAACACAGGATTCGATTCCTGGCCGATGTGGGATGTCAGCCGGCGGACATCAGACCCATCCTTTTTTGCCGTCGACAGGTCGCCCGCATAGGAAAAGGCGATTGTTTCGGTACCGACGGCCGGATGACTCAGCAGCCGGGTGTCGGTTGTATCGATGCCCTGGACTCCCATCAGGGGCAGAAGCATCAACAGACAAAAAATCATTCCTTTTTTCATCAAGATTCCTCCTCTTGATCGTTATCCTGGATTATTCACGGACCGATATGCGAGGCGCGAAAGGTGAAGCTGCCGACCCAACCTACCCATGTATATACCGCGAACCTGACGGAACAAAGCAGATTGGTTCGCCCGGAGGGTAAAAAAGGCCGATGTGTTGAGAAAATTGTATTTTTAGCAATATCAGGTTAACTTCCTGATATTGTTTGAGTAAATATGACATCGGCATTTTTTATGAATAGGTCAGGCTAAAGTATATCGTGTTTCCGTTTTAATATTCAAATAGAAATCCACCCTTTCGGGTAAAGAAATCCTTTGCCAAATTCCACTCAATTGTTTTAGGATGGACTTAAACAAATCGACAGAGAGGTAGGTCATGGGAAAAACAACGTTCAGTATTTACCTGTTTGCGGCACTGCTCGCCCTTGGCACGCTCAACGGCTGTGGAAAATCAGGAAGTGATCAGCCTCCTGCGCCCACCGGCCCCCCCGCCGGCGACCTCAAAATCACTTTTTTCGGCCCGGAAGGGCAGACCGCGGCCCCTCATGAAGCGGAACAGCTTGTGGTCATGTTCGACAGGCCGATGGTTCTCCTCGAAGCTCTCCCTGAAGGACGGGGAAGCTCCTTTCTGAAAATCTCTCCCTCCGTTCCGGGGCGTTTTCGCTGGCTTGGATCCAAAACACTCACCTTCGTTCCGGAAAAACGGTTTCCCTACGCCACGGAAGTGACGGTGACCGTACCTGCGGAAATCCGATCAATGGACAATTTTATACTGCCCAAGGATATCTCCTGGCGGTTCCGGACCATCCGCCCCCTGCTGACGAACCACTTCCCACGCCAGAACCAGCGCTGGTTGAAACCCGACACCTCAGTCCTCCTCATTTTCAATCAGACTGTCGATCCTAGAACAGCCGCGGAGTTCCTCTCCCTTGTCGAAGTCGATAACAAAAATTCCGAAACCTCGCTCGACATATCCGCTCGCCAAGCCTCCGCCAAAATCCTTGAAGAATCGGAACTGAACGTGAATCCCGACCAGGCCCTGCTGGTAACTCCCGGGAAGCCCTTGAAACCGGGATTCAGCTATGTGATGCAGGTCAAGGAAAACCTCCCCGTCAAGGAAGGTCCTCTGGGACTTGAAAAAACGAGACTATTTACTTTTGAGACGTACACCCCCTTCACCTTCATTGAAATGGAAGGCAGCGACACCATCAACCCCGATGAATCCCTGCGGTTCCGTTTCAGCAATCCCGTCGCCTACAATGAATTCATTGAAAATCTTCAAATCGAACCTGAGATCACAATTCCCGATTATATGATGGAATGGGAGTACACCAATTCCGTCATCTGGCTCCATCTGCCCTTCCGGCCGGAGACAAAGTACAGCATCCGCATTTCTCCCGATATCAAGGATGAATTCGGAAATGTCCTTGGCACGGCCGTCACCCGAACCTTCACCACCAATCCCCATCCTCCCTCCGTGTGGATGACATCCGGCCACGGCGTGGTTGAATCCTACGGTGACCTCAAATATCCCGCCTATGCCGTCAACTCCACTCGTGTCGGCATGAAGGGCGCTCGGATTCCCAGAGAACGTGTCATCCCCCTTCTTCAGCAAGACCGGCTTCTCTGGTCGTCCGATCCATACGAGGAACAAGGATTTTACCAGATCGACAAGGTTTTTCCCCTCGATCTGCCCCGAAACGAACGCAGCATCTTTCCCCTGGATATCAGGGAATTGACGGTGAACGGGAAGGGATTTGTCTTCCTGCAGCTGGACACCTATTCAAAAGACAAATGGGCACGATATCCCAAAGCCTTTCTTCAGGTGACCGGATTGGGCATCTCCTCCAAGTTTTCCGCCGACAACAATATGATCTGGATCACCGACCTCAAGATGGGCCAACCCGTCCCCGGTGCTTCGGTGGAGATCCGTGACGACAACAACCGCGTCCGATGGAGCGGCAAAACGGGCGAGGACGGCCGAGTGGAAAGCCCCGGCTGGAAGGGGCTCAAGATCCCGCCCAGAGACGAATGGTCCAAACCCGTTCAGTGGGTTTTTGTCGAGAAGGACGGAGATGCGGCATTTCTCTCCTCCGACTGGGGAACGGGAGGGATCGATCCCTATCGTTTCGGTATCAACTACGAGTGGGATCCCGAGCCTGAGGAATACCGCGGATACATCTTCAGCGAAAGAGGGATCTACAGGGCGGGCGAGGATGTCCACATCAAGGGCATGCTTCGCCGCATGGTCAAAGGGGAATGGAAAACCTTCTCCGCCCGGGAAGTGAAATGCACTGTGCAGGATCCTTTTGATAAAAAAGTTCTGGAAAAGTCGGTGCGCCTGGATGATTTCAGTTCATTCGGCCTCTCCTTCACCACCGGTCCGGAGGCTTCTCTCGGCTATTACAACATCACGGCGGAGATTCCGGGGCCCAAAGGGGCCGACCCTCTGGCGACATTTTATTCCTCGTTCCGGGTCGAGGCCTTTCGCCCCGCTGAATTTGAGGTTCTCTTGCGGACACCGGAACAAAGTTATGTCTACGGTGACGATTACAAGGCCGAGATCAAGGGGTCCTATCTGTTCGGGGGTGCCATGTCCGGGCAGCCCATGACCTGGCATCTTCGCCTTAATCCCGCCGATTACTCCCCTCCCGGGCACAAGGGATTTGTGTTCGGTAACACCCTGGAGCGCTGGGACCGGTACGGTGAGGACCAGAGCCGTCTTCTTTCTTCCGGAGGGGCCGACCTCGACAAGGACGGGAAATTCCTCCTCACCGCCAAGCTGCTGCCCGAAGAGGAAAAGGATTCGGCCTCCGCATCCCTGGAAGTGAACCTTCAGGGTCCTAGCCGCCGGGCGGTATCCAGTCGAATTCGAACCATCATTCACCGCGGCGATTTTTACATCGGTCTCAAGCCGGAGACTTCATTTCTGCGTAAGGGAGAGCCCCTCTCCACCGCCGTCATCGCGGTTACCCCCTCAGGTGAAATGGACCCCAGCCGAAAGATCCAGGTGCGGCTCATCAAGCGGGAATGGCAGTCCGTCAAAAAAGCCGAAGTTGGGGGACGCTTTCGCTGGATCACCGAAAAAAAAGACACCGAAATGGACAGCCGATCCGTCACCTCCCGTGAAGCGGCCCAAATCCTGAAGTTCACGCCCGAGACGGCCGGTTTTTATCTTCTTGTGGCTGACGGGAAAGACAAAAAAGGAAACACCGTCACCACATCCACCTATTTCTATGTGACCGGAAGTGATTACGTTCCCTGGGAGAGACAGGATGATGACATGGTGGAGCTCGTCCCCGACAGCGACACCTACCGGCCCGGTGATACGGCCAAAATCCTTATCAAGTCTCCCTATGAAAAAGCGAAGGCCCTTATCACGGTCGAACGGGAATCCATCCGTGACAGCCGGGTCGTTGACATTATCGGCAGCACGTCCCAGATCGAAATCCCCATTCTCTCCGAGCACATCCCCAACATCTACGTTTCCGTCCTTCTGGTGCACGGCCGGACGGCTTCCGAACCTATGGACGACAGGGAAGACCTCGGAAAGCCCTCCTTCAAAATCGGATATGTCGAGCTGAAGGTGGATCCCTCGGAAAAACGACTGACGGTTACGGCTGAAAGCGATTTACCCAAATACAAACCGGGGGAGAAGGTCCGGCTGAAACTGAACACCCGGGACTGGCAGGGCAAAGCCACACCGTCCAGTGTGACCGTTGCCGTGGTCGACCTCGGCGTGCTGAGCTTGATCGGCTACCAAACCCCCGATCCCTTTACTCACTTCAATATTCCCCAGCCCCTCTCCATACAGACGTCGGAAAACCGGACCCATGTCGTGGGGCTCCGCGCCTATAGTGAAAAGGGAGCGGACGAAGGCGGCGGATCCGGCGAACGAATGATGGCGGCCAAAACTCCCGGCATGAGCGAAATTGAGCTCAGAGGAAATTTTAAATTCACCGCATACTGGAATCCGTCCGTTCAAACGGATGAAAATGGTGAAGCGACCGTGGAGTTCGACCTCCCCGACAATCTTACGACTTTCAGGGTCATGGCCGTGGCACAGACGAAGGATTCCCGTTTCGGACAGGGAGAAAACACCTTCCGCGTCTCGAAACCCCTGCTTCTTCAGGCCGCGCTGCCCCGCTTCGCCCGCGTCGGAGACAGCTTCAAGGGAGGCCTCGTCATTCAGAACCAGACCGATTCCTCCGAAAAAATCACGGTTCTCTGCGAGGCGGACGGTATCGGCTTCAATAAAGCCGCCGCCACACAGACGGTCATCATCCCTGCCGGCGAGGGACGGGAAGTTTTGTACGACTTTGCCGCCGAGGTCCCCGGAACAGCCCGTTTCGCCTTTCGCGCCCGGATGGGCGAAGAAACGGACGGACTTGAAATCAGAATCCCGGTGCGGCTGCCCCGCCCGACAGAAACGGTGGCCCTTTCAGACAAGACATCTGAATCCATCTCGGAATCCATTAAAATTCCCGACAAGGTTTTCAAGGAGGAAACCCGGGCGGAGTTCCTGGGCTCGGCCAGTGCCCTCACCGGCCTCAAAGGGAATGTCGACGCCCTGACCCACTATCCCTATCTCTGCCTTGAACAGCGCATCTCCTCGATCGTCCCTTATCTTGTCGGCAAAAACGTCATACAGGAATTCAAGCTGTCGGCATTCAACGACAAACAGATTCAGGCCCATGTCAACGGCCATCTCAGGGAAATCTATGCCTATCAGAAAGACAGCGGCGGTTTTGGCCTGTGGCCCGATTCACGCCGGGAATCCCCCTTCAACTCCTGCTATACGGCCTTCGCGCTTTTCAAAGCCGGAGAAGCGGGATTCACCGTCAACAGGGACAGCCTCGACAGGGCGGCCGTCTATCTGAGCGATATCGTCCGGGGAAATGTCAACATCCGGTATCATCCGTATGACAGCCGGGTGTGGAGCACCACCAGGGCCTACGCCCTCTACGTTCTGGCCCTGATGGGAAAACCGGAACCCGCTTTTGCCGAAAAAATGTTCGCCGAAAAGGACTCTCTCTCCCTTTTCGCCAAAACACTTCTTCTCAAGGCCCTCCATCACGGCAAAGGGGCTCTATCTGCCCAAGCGGCGCTCCTCACCGACCTGATGAACAAAATCACGGTGACATCCGATTCCGCTCATTTTGAAGATGACGAAGGCCGCTCGGGCCGTTGGATTTACAGCTCCAATCTGAGAACGACGGCCCTCATTCTTCAGTCCATGCTCGAGATCGGTTCGGACAATCCGCTCACCCACTCCATCGCGCACTGGCTGGTTGAAAAGCGCAAATCGAAACGATGGATATCGACTCAGGAAAACATTCACCTGTTCCACGCCCTGAACGATTACTTCACCAGAGAGGAAAAGGTGAGCCCCGATTATTCCGTCGTTCTTTCTCTGGGGGGTGACGAGATCCTCAAGGATGAAATTCGCGGCGACAGGAACAAGGTATTAAAAACGGACACACCTCTCGGCCACCTCAAGGAGGGAGACACCGTTCCTTTCAAAATCCGCCTGCGCGGTGAAGGCTCCCTTTATTACGATCTTCGCCTGCACTATGCTCCGGCCGGAGCCCTTGCACCCAGAGATGAGGGTTTTGCCATTATCAAGGAGATGAGCACACTGGACGGAAAACCTCTGGAATCCGTCACCGCCGGATCTTTGGTGGTCGTCACTCTGCGGATCATCGTTCCTCGGGAGAGCCTGTTTGTCGTCTGCAACGATCCGCTGCCGGCCGGCCTCGAGGCCGTCAACACCGATTTTTCCACGGAAAGTGAAGAGGATCTCCGCCGGTTGGAGGACATGGAGGACAGCGACCGCCGGAACTGGTGGACCGGATTCAACCACATCGAGAAACACGACGACAGGGTTCTCCTCTTCGCCGATTCATTGACGCCCGGAATTCACACCTACCGCTACCTGGCCCGAGCCCTGACTTTCGGTACGTTTCTGGCTCCCGGAACAAAGATAGAGGAAATGTACGCCCCAGAAGTTTTTGGCCGTGCGGCGGAACGGACGGTCCTTATCACCCGATGAAACACGGACCTAAATGCTGTCGGGCGGCGTCCTGGATCACGGCGGGAGCAATCGTTCTCTGCTTCGGCCTGAGCTTGTCTTTCTACCTTCCTTTTCCGCAATCCAGGCTCCGTCCCGGACCGGTCATCTCCATGCGCCTTCTCGACAGGAACGGCGTCCTTCTGCGGGAAGTCCTCTCATCCAGGGAGGGCCGCTGTTCCTGGGTGGATCTCTCCTCCGTTTCTCCCACACTGCTAAAGGTGACGGTCGCCGCTGAAGACAGACATTTTTTCACCCATCCCGGTGTCAATCCGGCCGCTGTCCTCAGGGCATTTTTTCAGAATGTGACCTCCGGCCGGATTGTTTCAGGAGCCTCAACAATCTCTCAGCAGCTCGTCCGCAATCTCGTCCACGGCCGCAGAACCATTCCTTCAAAAATCCTTGAGGCCTGGAACGCCCTCAGGATTGAAAAAAAGCTGACCAAGCAGGACATTCTCGTTCAATATTTGAACCGCATTTCCTACGGGAACCAGGCTTTCGGCATTTCCGCGGCCGCCCGTCTTTATTTCGACAAAAAAGCAGGGGACCTCAGCCTGGCCGAATCCGCTTTTCTGGCCGGTTTGCCGCGGTCTCCCTCCGCCCTGAATCCTTTCCGCAATGAAGCCGGCGCCGTTTCCCGGCAGCGGGAGATCCTTCACCGAACAGCGCGTCTCGGCTGGATCACGGCGGAAGAGTTGGATCGCGCACTGATGGAACCTCTCGGCCTCAGTTCCTCCCGGGATACGTTCAAAGCTCCCCATTTCTGCGATTCCATCCTTCAGGCTATCGACACATCCCGCTGGACGTCCATCAGTGAAATCCACACCACACTGAACTTCGACCTTCAGTCCCGTATCGAACGCCTGACCGACAATCACCTGGCAATGCTCGAGGAAAAAAATATCACCAATGCCGCGATTGTCGTTCTTGACAACAGGACGGCGGAGGTCAGGGTCCTGATCGGTTCTCGGAATTTTTTCGATGACCGGATCAACGGCCAGGTCAACGGGGCCCTCTCCCTCAGGCAGCCCGGCTCCACCCTCAAACCCTTCACCTACGGGCTGGCGCTGGACAGCGGTTTAACAGCCGCCTCCCTGCTCCTTGACGATGAGATTCAGTTCCAGACGCCGACCGGCGGCTACATTCCCCGCAACTATGATCGAAAATTTCATGGACTGGTCCGAATACGTACGGCTCTGGCCTGCTCCTACAATGTTCCCGCTGTTTCCGTTATCGAACACATCGGGCTGGAACGCCTCTACCTCTTCCTTCATTCGGCCGGATTCACAAGCCTCAGCCGCGGCCCGGAACACTACGGCGTCGGATTGACCCTGGGAAACGGAGAGGTGTCCCTTCTCGAACTCGCACAGGCCTATTCCGCTCTTGCCAGAGGAGGGAATTTTGCCCCGGTTCAAACGATCCTCTCTCTTTGGGATCCTTTTCAGAACGCTCTCCCTCTTTCACCCGCGCCGGCAAGAAAAACCATCCTATCGCCACAGGCGGCCTATCTTCTCACCCACATCCTCTCGGACAATGATGCCCGTATTCCCGCTTTCGGTTATCACTCCCCTCTCCACCTGCCATTCCCCTGCGCCGCCAAAACCGGCACTTCCAAAGATTACCGCGACAACTGGACCGTGGGGTACACGAAACGGTACACCGTAGGGGTCTGGGTGGGAAACTTCGATGCCAGTCCCATGCACAATGTCTCCGGTATCACAGGGTGCGGGCCTCTTTTCCGGGACATCATGCTGCTTCTTCACAGGGAATCACCGGCGGATTCATTTTCCAGGCCCAACGGACTGACGACGGCTTCCGTCTGCCCCGTGAGCGGAAACCTGACGACGGACGGCTGTCCGGGATCGATGGAGGAAATTTTCATTCAGGGAACGGAACCGGCGGATTTCTGCCGCACCCACACCCTTTCCGAACAAAAGATCATCACTGCCGGCATGAACAGCACTTCCCTTGAAAGATCGGTCTCTCCCCGGATCAGATTTCCCGTCCACGGGGACATTTTCAAGCTGGATCCGGTGTTGAGAAAAGATTATCAGGCCCTCGTTTTCCGAGCTCTCATTCCTGAACCTCTCCGCGGGTATCCGGTTGAATGGTGGATCAACGGCCAAAAAATCGGAGAGACCCTGTCCTCTGCGTCAGCACCATGGAAACTGGAACCCGGCTCTTACTCTCTTCAGATCCGCATCCCCGCCGGGGAAAAATACATTACAAGCCGGATGGTCCATTTCACCGTCCTGTCCTGAAAAAAGGAGAAATTCATGAAACGACGTGATGCCCTGGTTTCAGTCGGGTGCCTGGCTGTCGCCGGTCCCCCTTTATTTGCCGCGAAGAGGAGAACAACCATGCAGAAGGAAGTCCATTCAGATAAGGCGCCGAAAGCCATCGGCCCTTATTCCCAGGCCATCGTAGCCAATGGTTTCGTCTTTGCCTCCGGACAGATCGCCATCGATCCGGTGACGGGAAACCTTGTCAAAGGCGATATCGAGGAGCAGACACGCCTCGTTCTGAACAATCTGAAAAATGTTCTCGAGGAAGCCGGAAGTTCCATGTCCCGGGTGGTCAAATGCACGGTCTTCCTGGACGATCTCGACAATTATGCCAAAATGAATGCCGTCTATGCGGAATTTTTCAAATCACCCTACCCCGCCCGGGCGGCCGTTGAAGTAGCGAGGCTCCCCAGAGATGTTCAGATTGAAATCGAGGCGATTGCCGTTCTCTGATCCGACTCAGGTCCGCATTCACCCGCTTGAACCGGTTGGGATACAACGTGCCGGATTTGGTTCTGATGGATATCGGATTAAAAGGTGATATGGACGGAATCGAGGCGGCCGCCAACCTCTGCCGTCCCGAATGCCGGACACGAAATATCAAAAATATTGAAGACTGTTTTCTTGACATGAACCCGTCAACAGAGAAAAATAAAGAGAATGAAACCGGAGAGCGTTCAGATCGGAGTGGATACGGGTGGCACGTTTACCGATTTTTTTATCGTCCAAAACGGATGTATTTCTATTCGAAAAATTCTCTCTACACCCGCCAATCCGGCCGAAGCCATCCTTGAGGGGATTTCCAACGAGATTCATTCCCCTGAGGCATGTTTTATCATCCACGGAACAACGGTCGCCACCAATGCTCTTCTCGAACGGAAAGGAGGGCCTATCGGACTGGTCACGACCCGTGGATTCGAAGATATCCTTTTCATCGCCCGGCAGACCAGAACCCGTCTGTATTCCCTTCAGGGAGAGGAGCGTTCATTCATCCTCCCCAGGAGCCTCTGCTTCGGAATCGATGAACGTACGGCGGCCGATGGATGCATGGAGCGCTCTCCCTCTGATGAGGACCTTGAAGCTCTTGCCCGCTTACTGCGTAAAAATAAACTGGTTTCGGTGGCCGTCTCCCTGATCAACGCCTATGCGGATAATCGGAATGAGGAGAAAATCGGCCGGTTTCTGGAGAAGAACGGCTTCACGGTATCCATATCCAGCCGCCTCCTCCCGGAATACAGGGAGTACGAGCGGACGGCCCTGGCCACCGTCAACGCCTACCTGGTTCCTGTGATCACCCGCTACCTGGATCAACTGCAGACGAAATTGGGCCGAACCGACCTTCGCATCATGCAGTCCAATGAAGGCTTCATCTCTCCGGATAAAGCCAAACGAGAGCCGATCCGCACCTCACTCTCCGGACCGGCGGGAGGTGTCGTTGCCGCCTTCCATGTGGGGCGGGCGGCAGGGGCCGATCATCTGATCACCTTCGACATGGGGGGAACATCGACGGATGTCTCTCTTATAGACGGCAAAATCCGGCAGACACATGAAGGGTCGGTCGGAAACTTTCCAGTACGCCTTCCTATCATCGATATTCACTCGGTTGGAGCGGGCGGCGGCTCCCTCACATTTCTCGATAAGGGAGGTGCGCTCCGAGTCGGTCCCGAAAGTGCCGGGGCAAATCCTGGTCCCGCCTGTTACGGAAAGGGCAGCCGGGCAACCGTCACAGACGCCAACTGTGTCCTGGGGCGGATTGTTCCCCGTTTTTTCCTTGGCGGCGCCATGCCGATTTTTCCGGATCGGAGCGAAGAGGCCATAGGGAGGCTGGCCCGTCAGATCGGAAAATCCATTCCTGAAACGGCCGAAGGAATAATCGCCATCGCCAACGCCAACATGGAAAAAGCCATCCGCGTCATTTCGATTGAACGCGGACATGACCCCCGCTTTTTCACGCTCTTTTCGTTTGGAGGTGCAGGCGGTATTCATGCCGCGGATATTTCACGCAATCTCCGCATTCCCCGCATCATCGTGCCCAAGAATGCCGGCGTTCTTTCGGCAATGGGATTTCTTCTCTCCGACTCCATCCGCGATTATTCCCAATCCCTTCTTGCGGCGGAACGAACGATCAGCGAGGACCATCTATCCGGCCGGTTCAATGAACTCGCCGATTTGGGCCTCCGGGAAATGGAAGACGAGGGATTCTCCGGTACCGAGGTCCATCTTTTCCGATCGCTCGACCTGCGCTACAGCGGGCAGTCGTATGAAATCAACATCCCACACGGATCCCGAACGGAATGGCTGGAGGCGTTTCACCAATCCCACTGCCGGCTTTACTCCTATGCCCATCTGGACCGTGACGTCGAAATCGTTAATATTCGTTTGAAAGCGGTCGGTTCCGGCCGAAAATTAAAACTGCAAAAACATCCGCCGCGGAAAACCGATTCAAAAAAAGCGTGTATCGAACGTCAGCCCCTCTTTTATGGAGGGAGCCGTATGGACGTGGCGGTCTTCGACAGAGCCCTTCTTTTTCCGGGATTTCATATAAAGGGTCCGGCTCTGGCCGCGGACTACGAATCGACGACGTTCTGTCCTCCAGGTTATCGAATGGTGGTCGATTCCTATCTCAATTTGATCATAACCCATGAGTGAAACATACAAAAACGCCGATCCCATCGAGTTGGAACTGTTCAAGAATATTTTTATATCGATCTCGGAGGAAATGGGCGCCGTCCTGGGACGGACGGCTCTCTCTCCCAACATCAAGGAAAGAAAGGATTATTCCTGCGCCCTGTTCAACGCGGCCGGAGAGACTCTGGCCCAGGGCTCTCACATCCCCGTTCATCTGGGCGCCATGCCCCTGTCCGTTCAGGCCGCTATCGAATGTGTGCGAATGGAGGACGGAGATTTGGTTATCGTTAACGATCCCTACCGTGGAGGCACTCATCTTCCCGACATCACCTGTATCTCTCCCGTTTTTTTTGACGGCACACTGAATTTTTTTGTCGCCAACAGGGCGCACCACTCGGATATCGGAGGGATGACTCCCGGCTCCATGCCTCTGGCGACGGAAATCTTTCAGGAAGGGCTGATCATCCCTCCCCTCAAGCTCATCGAGAGGGGCCGTCGGAACGAAGAGCTGTTTCGCCTCATCCTGTCAAATGTCCGCACACCGGAAGAACGGAGAGGAGATCTGGACGCTCAGATGGCTGCCAATCTGAAAGGGATCGAACGGGTCCGGGACTCCGTCAGCCGGTACGGAATGGCCCGGATCGAATTTTATGCCGCGGCTATTCAGGACTATACCGAACGGTTTCTCAGGCATACGCTGCGGGGTATCCCCGACGGTGAATACACGTTCGAAGATTTTATGGACAACGACGGCATCAACGACAGGCCCGTTCGAATCGGCGTTAAAATAAATATTAAGGGAGACCGAGCTCACATCGATTTCAGCCCGTCCGATCCTCAGGTCACCGGGGGAATAAACGCCAATTTTGCGGTAACGAGCAGCGCTGTTCTCTACGTTTTCCGTTCACTCGTCGAAGAGGATATCCCCTTCAACACGGGATTGATGCGTCCCCTTCAGATCACAGCGCCCAGAGGTTGTGTGGTCAACGCCACTTTTCCCTCAGCTACGGCCGGCGGGAATGTGGAGACCTCTCAACGGATCGTCGATGTCGTCCTCGGGGCACTGCATAAGGCTGTTCCCGGCCGTATTCCGGCAGCCAGTTCAGGAACCATGAACAACATCACCTTCGGCGGAGTCCATCCCGATTCCGGAATGGCCTTCGCCTACTACGAAACCATCGGAGGCGGCATGGGCGCCGGAAGCCGATCCGAAGGGCTGAGCGGTGTGCACACGCACATGACCAATTCTCTCAATACGCCCCTTGAAGCCCTGGAAAAATACTTGCCTCTCCGCATCAGACGATACGCCCTGCGACGAAATTCTGGAGGAGGAGGAGCTTGGCGCGGAGGAGACGGAATCATCAGGGAGTATGAATTTTACGTGCCGACCCGGGTGTCGGTCATTTCCGAAAGGCGTCAATTTTCCCCTTACGGCCTCGACGGCGGAATGCCCGGAAAAACAGGGAGAAACACTTTGATCTCGGGCGGAATATCAAGACGGCTTGGCTCAAAATTCAACCTGAACGTCCTGCCTGGTGATGTGCTTCGGATCGAAACCCCTGGAGGAGGCGGCTATGGCCGGAAAAAATAAAAAGTGGTCCTTCGGCCCCGGATTTCTGGTTACGGCGGCCTTTATCGGACCCGGTACGGTGACGACCTGCACCCTGGCCGGCGCCCGGTTCGGAACAGCGCTGCTGTTTGCCCTGGTATTCGCAACTGTCACCACTGTCATTCTTCAGGAAATGACGGCCCGGCTCAGCCTGGGATCCGGCCTGGACCTGGCCCAGGCCCTGCGGGAATTGCCAAGCTCCTCACTCACACGTGGGTTGCTGGCCGTCATCACTCTGGCCGCCATCACCTTCGGCTGCGCGGCTTATGAAGCCGGAAACATCATCGGCGGCGCACTGGGGCTGGAAGCCATCACCTCGCTTCCGCACAAAATCTGGGTGGCGTTCATTTCCATTCTGGCCGCCGCAATTCTGGCATCAGGCCGCTACAAGGTCGTGGAAAAAATTCTGATCGTGCTCGTTTTTCTGATGAGCCTCTCTTTTCTAACGGCGTTTATTCTTGCACGACCGGATTTATCCGCTATCAGCAAAGGTTTTATCCCCTCCTTCCCATCCGGCTCCCTGCCGCTCATTCTGGCCCTTATCGGAACAACGGTCGTTCCCTATAATCTGTTTCTTCATTCCGCTGCCGTCCGGCAAAAATGGAAAGGAAAAGAACAACTGGGAACCGCGAGACTGGATATCGTCCTCTCCGTCACATTGGGGGGCCTCATCTCCATGGCCATCGTCCTGACTTCCGCCGCCGCTTTTTTCGGCACGAACGCGGACATTCAGAACGGCATCCAGATGGCCGGTCAGCTCAAGCCCCTGTTCGGAAACTTGTCAAATATTCTTTTCGGTTTGGGCTTTTTTGCCGCCGGCCTGACCTC
>JAHIPL010000283.1 GCA_018894615.1 Acidobacteriota bacterium
CCGAGTGATAGCAGAACCTGTCCCGTGTTATTCAGCGATTCTATTTCCCTGTCGGGATTATTATTGGTTTTTGTGGCCAGACGGTTCCTGTTGAAGTAGGATAAGGCCTCGTTCAGACATTCTTTATTTTTCGTTGTTATTCCCTTTCTCAGTTTAATCAAGCCGAGGCTGTTGAGAATGGAGGGTATGACTCGTTCATCTTTCACCTCTTCACTAATGGAGAGGGCCTCGAGCAGTGAATTTGATGAATTTTCCAGATCATCGAACAGAAAATAGACTTTGGCGTTGTTGATCAATGTCCCGACGAGTTTTTTTTTGTCCAGGTGTTTTCTTCCGATCTCGACGGCTAATCTGTAGTTCAATGATGCGCTGGAGAATTGATTTTTTTTATAAAAATAATTTCCGATATTATTGTATGCGGCGAACAATTCACGTTTATTTTCAATATAGTTGGCCAGGTTGACGATTTCGGAATTATGGAGAAAATAATTTTCAAGATCATTCGTTATGAAAAAGAGAGTGCTTAAATATTTGTGGCATTTGATTTCAAGTTCAACGTTTTGAATGTCCCGTGCCAGGGATATGGCCTGATTGAGGATTTCCTCCCCTTCTTTATAATCTCCTGAGTCGCTATGTTTTTCATAACCGGATAAAAGGCCTGTTATGCCGATCGATGTTGAATAGTATTTTTGTTCAATGGAGCTTCTTTGTTCAGCGAGAGTCAGAGCCTGGGTGAAATAGTTTTCCGCACTTTGATACTCGTTGAGAAAGACGGAGAGAATTCCCAGCATATTCAAGCATGTGAGCTTTTCATCCGCCTCCTGAAATTGATCTTGTGCCGCCAAAGCCTCCAGATATATTTGACGAGATTTCTCGTAGTCACCACTTTTGAACAATGAATCGCCTTCACGTGTCAATCCGGCGAACTCAAGGGTGAATTGTTGATTTGAGTTGGGATTGAAGGAATTTGCCGCAGCAGGGATGATCAGGACGATAAGAGCAATGGCAAAGATTTTTTTTGGACTCACAGATACCTCGTGTAAAAATTAATGTCATTCATCGGCAATTCTGAGAAAAAGCGGGGAATCCAGACGACATTATATTGGAAAGGATGAGTGTGTTCCTTGGCTTTATTCCAGCATGTCATTTATTTATTTTAGTTTTTATTCAAGGGAGATTCAAATGACCATTCGTACGGAACCGCCTCTATTTGGAAAACGATATTGTGGAGATACAAATGCTCTTGAGGTCCATGATTTGATTTACGAGACATTCCAGTGCAGGATCGATGAAATCATCTCCGCCGGCCATGCGAAGGCATTTTCTCCCGATAATCTTGAACAGGCCCATTCTGCCGGCTTCAAAAAATGTCTTTTCTGCATCGGGCATAAGAATTCCTCCTATTTATAATGAGTTTGTAGACGGATCGGATCTGAATATTTGAAGAACAGTGCTCTTCCACCCCAACGGGGATCATAATCAGGTTCTTTATTCATTGTTGCTTTTTTATTCGTAGATGATTAAGCGTGAGAGGCGGTTCTTCGCGCCTTCGGTTTGCTGATGTGAAAGTGTATTTTGTTTTTCATGATTGATTAGGATAAGATAACGAAGGGGATTAATTAAACGGAGGAGATTGATTCAACGGTCATGAATTCCGACCGCTCGGCACAGGTTAAATTTTTTGCTGGAGTTCTTTTTCTTTTGCTGTCGATATTTTTCCTGGTGAAGCTCGTCCGCCTCCTCGATCATTCTCGGGAACTCAAACTCGATCTGGCCGAAATCAACCATATTCAGTACGGCCTCCTCAACCCCGACGAATGGGCCCGTGTGATCGCAGACATCCTCCCGAAAAAAATCGAAGAGTTCGAATTCTCCGCCGATAACCGGGATGTCTTGCAGAAAAGCCTTGCCGGGGTGATCGATCAGATCATCCTTGAAGTTGACGGTATCATTCGAAAGAGAAACAAAGAAGGGCACCTCTTTCAGCGCATGATCGGAGGTGTCAAGCAGATGATCACGGACACTCTGATCGACATCCGGGACCTCCGAAACCACGTACCTGAATTTACGGACATTGTACTGAAGGAACTGGACAGTGAGGAGAACAGGGGCCGCTTTAAGGAATACCTGTTCGAAAGCCTACGCTCTCTTTCGAAAGGGCGTTCGAACCAGCCGGACATGACCCGCCTCAATGCCATTTTGAGCAAATACGGATGTGCTGACCGGGAAGGCGGCCGTACGTTACTCGAGGGGAAGATTTCAGCCCTCTCCCGACGCCCCGTTCTCTACTTCGTTTTACTGGTACTTCTCGCCGCCGGACTGTTCGTTCTCTCCTGGTCGGGCGGCATGAGCCATTTTCAGGTCTGGCTGCTCATCTTTTCCTGTCTCATTCTTCTTGCCGGAGGGCTCATCACCCCCATGATCGAAGTCGAGGCTAAAATCGCCGAATTAAAATTCGAACTTTTGGGAGAATCGGTCGTCTTTGAGAACCAGATCCTCTATTTCCGCAGCAAGAGCATCCTTGATGTGGTGTGGATTCTAATTCGCGCGGGCTATTGGAATTCGTTTCTGGTCGGCGCCGCCATCCTCCTCTTCAGCATCATTTTCCCGCTGTCCAAGCTGCTCGCCACATTTTTTTACTATTATGATGTCCGGGGGTGGCGGAAGAACCGCTTGGTCCGGGGTATCACCCTTCACTCGGGGAAGTGGTCCATGGCGGATGTGTTCGTGGTCGCCATGCTCATGGCTTATCTGGGTTTCAGCGGTATCATCACCCACCAGCTGGACATCCTGGAACAGATGGGCGGAAGTACGGACATCCTGACCAC
>JAHIPL010000284.1 GCA_018894615.1 Acidobacteriota bacterium
CTATCTGTTGGATAATAAATAGGATAGCATAGCCTCTCCTCTATTTACGGATCAGAAGGTCGGGAGTTCGAATCTCTCCTGGCGCGCCACTTAACACCTCGCCTTAAGCAAATATATTCCTTGACAAGTGTTCAATATAAGGCTATGTTCAATATTATTGAACGGTTTAGAATAATGAACAAATAACTCTGCGCTAGACAAAAGGGGAAAGTTATGCGAGATAAAGAAATTTTAAAAAATGCTGTTACGGTATTTGAAAAGAACACCGGTATCGCTGTCAATATTGTGAAGAAACAAACAAATAATCTAAAAAATCTGAACGCCTATATGAATGCCGTCATTGAAATAAATTGGGGAGATCAGACACACGAATTCATTGCAGAAGTGAAGAATGTTATCAATCGGCCTGCCGTTGGAATGATCATCGACCTTTTCAAAAGGGCTCCGCAAAATACAGTTTTGGTTGCCCCCTACATTAATCCAAATATCGCGGAAGATCTGAAGAGAAATCACATTCAATTTATGGATACAGCGGGGAATGTTTTTATCAATAAGCCTCCCTTGTACGTCTATTTAAAAGGACAGAGGCTGCCAGCTGATATCGAGATGGATACCCCTAAAAATATCTTCAATGCAGCAGGTCTTAGGATTGTGTATGCCCTCTTGTGCAATCCAGCTATGATCAACAACAATTATAGAGAAATCGCAAATGAGGCCGAAGTTGCTTTGGGGACAGTCCATAATTTAGTACAAAAACTCTATAAAATCGGACACCTCATGGAAACCGGACCAAAAGGGAAGCGTCTCATCAGAAAAAGAGAATTACTGAACCAGTGGGTGACAGAATATCCATATCAGCTACGTCCTAACTTATTGATGGGCCGTTACCAGACAGAACAGGCGGACTGGTGGAAAGATGTCAGGATCCGGAAATATGGAGGTTTTTGGGGAGGTGAAGTTGCCGCATATAAACAGACTCAATACCTGAAGCCGTTTAAAATGACCATCTATATGAGAGAAATCCCTAATGAATTTCTTCTGGCGAATAAGCTGAGGAAAGATAAGAACGGAAATATCGAGATATTGAAGATTTTTCGGACGGATGACAACAACCCGGCACTCAAGGAAACGGTCCATCCTATTCTGATTTATGCCGATCTGATGGCCATGGCTGAAAACCGGGCCGTTGAAACCGCGAGGATGATTTATGACAAAGACATCGCTGGACTTATCGGGCAGGATTGAACAGTCAACGATCGATTTGCTGCAGTCCGTCCAAATTGTTGCATCAGAACTGAGTGTTGATTACTTCCTGATTGGAGCTACGGCTCGTGATTTTCTTTTGGAGAAAGCGTATGGCATCTCGACATTCAGAGCAACCCTTGATTACGATTTAGGTATTCAATTAGAGGATTGGGAATTATTTGAAGATCTGAAGGCGGCGCTTATCAGGACAAGTCATTTTACTGCGACACGGGAGATGCAGCGGTTGGTTCACAGAGATGGTGCATTTTTTGATCTTATTCCTTTTGGGCCAATTGGAGGGAGAGAATCCATAATAAAATGGCCGCCGGATCAAAGCATTGAAATGGATATAGCCGGTTTCGAAGAAGCTTTCCAATCGGCTGTTAATGTCAGACTGCAAAAATCGCCCCGTATTGAAGTAAAAGTCATCTCTCTTGCGGGCCTGGTCGTATTAAAGTTGTTTTCCTGGAACGAAAAGCGACATGAGCGAAACAAGGATGCCTCTGACCTAGCCCTTATCATTCGTAAATATGCCGACGCAGGGAATTCGGAGAGAATTGTGGCGGAGTTTCCCGATTTCTTGGAACAAGAGGATTTTGATTACATCGCAGCAGGTGCTAGGCTGTTGGGAAAAGACATTCGCTACTCTTTCGGGAAGGAATCGAAAAAAAAGATTCTGACCATTTTGCATGAGGAGACGGGCGAACAGGAGCAGTACCGTTTAATAGAAGACATGATTCAGACCAGAGCCATTTCAGGCAATGATTTTGCCGAAATGAAAAAACTCATGGAAGAGGTGATACTTGGAATCAGGGGAAATTGAGGCACCAGGGATTTAGACCCGAGTTTGACATGGATAGATATCAAAAAACCTTCTAACACATAGATATTAATGAAGATAGGTGGCTTTCGGCAAAATCGCGCGTGTATCTAGCGCTTATTCGGCGTTCAAAATGCTGGGAAGAGATTCCATCCCCATTTTTTTCAAGAGGTTACGGGCTTTCATCGACCCGGGAGAAGCCTGATAAACGGTGCCGTGGGGACTCAACAATTGACCAACTTTTATCGTCCGGAGTTCTTCCCGGATCCGCTTCCAGGTCAAGCCGCAGGCCTTCTCCGCGATCCTTTCCAGCAGCAGGGCCAGGGAGCAGAGAAACACATGGGCTTCGATCCGTTCGGATTTTCGATGATAGACGGGATCGATCCGGATGGTCGATTTCATCGTCCTCCACGCCTCTTCGACTCGCATAAGCTGCTTATAGGCCAGGGCCAGGTCCTCGGCACTGAGCTCCTCGTCGTTCGAATGGATGACCCAGAGCCCGTCCCTTTTGGCCCGCTCCCGGACCGAACCGCAGCTGATCCGCAGCTCTCCGCTCTTGAGGGTCCGGAGATAGGGACCGAACCGGCGGGAAGAGAGAAGCCGGCAGGACTTTTTCGGATGACCCCGCAGAGAGGCTATTTCGGCTTCGAGTTCCCGCAGGACCTCCTCACGGTGTTTTTTCTGCCGCTCGGCTTCCAGGGGATTGAAGCAGACAACATACCGGCGGCGTCTGACTCCCTCTCCCACCCAGACTTCCTTGACCTGAAGGTTGTCGGCTACGATCTTGAACCGGCCCGGGCGGCTGAGAACGTCCTCGACGACCTCCGTCCCTTTCCGGCAGGGCATGGCCACAATATACCGGCCTCCCCCCTTGGAGAGTTCCCGGAGGTTGTTTTCACTCACCATTCCCGCATCAGCGACAAAAACGCAGCGGTTGAGACGCCAGCCCTTGAGATCCGACTTGACCCGGGAGATCGTGGTCACATCGGCCGTGTTGCCCGGAAAGACCCAGGTCTTGACCGGATATCCGTCCCGGGTCACCGCCATCCCCACCACAATCTGGGGCGCATCCGGCCGGCCCTCTTTGGAATAGCCCCGCTTGCGAAGGCCTTCGTCATCCTCCCAGTCGATCTCGAAGGACACACTGGTTGTGTCATAGAAGATGAGATCGACATCCATGTTCAAAAGATCCGCCGTCTGCCAGTAGATCTCCTCCTCGATCTCCTTCTTATGGGCCGAAAGAAAGTCCATGGCCCTGTAGAGGTGATGAAGGGCGATCGCCTTTCCTTCCGGGAAATAGACTTCCTCGCTCATCCATCTCTCATAGCAGTCGAGTTTGGAGGAGGGTTCCAGGCAGCGGTTGGCGACCATGGCGAAGATTGCGCGTTCGAAGGGAACCGTCCGGTCTTCTTTTTTGACGGCCTGTTCGATAATCTTTTCGAGTCCCGTCTGTTTCCAAAGGTGATTGATCGCAGCGAAAGGACCGTGCTTCCAGCTGTTGACAAAGGTCCATCCCTCCTCGAGCTCGGCGATCGATTCCCACGGCGCGTTTTTGCGGATGCTTCGGGCGAGCTGTTGGAGGCGGTCGACAGCCTTGCCGTCGGCCCGCCCCAGGGTGCAGAGGACTTTGACTGTGGATCGTTTCTGTATGGGATCCCAGACATTTTCGGCGATTTGGAGGTATGCGGTGGAGGAGCCGTCCTGATTTTTTCGGGATGTTGTGCGGAGATACATAATATCTATTATATATCACTGCAATCACCTGTTTGTCAAGCATTATTATGTATTGCCGTGTATCTAGGCTTTCCTAGGAAAACAGTGTATGGGAAACAGCCTTAGTGCTGATAATAAACAAGTTGCGTCGTC
>JAHIPL010000285.1 GCA_018894615.1 Acidobacteriota bacterium
ATTCGAGGCAGCGCCATTATCAATGAGCTTCGTCGGAGCACCCATCATTCCATAGGAAGAGCCACTTTGACCTTGGCCAAGGCTTACAGGACCTATCTGGAAACCGGAGACGGAAGTGAGCTGGAGCGGATGAGAATTGGCAAAATTGCGCCTGCGGACGAAAGGGCCCGGAGGGAAGAGAATCCAAAGCAGGTTGTCGGCCGTGTTGTCGAGGATCTGCAGCGCCTTCTGGGGAATTCGGAGACGGTCGGCCGCATCCGTGAGTGGATGGATGTGTTTGATGACACTCTGGTTCGTTGTGAATTCGGCAGCAGCCTCACTGAGGAGAGGCAGGCCGTACTCGAAGGAATACGGGGTGGAAACAAGTGGGTGATCTATCATCACCTTCGTTTTATTAAGAGCCGTGTCCTGGAATTTGCCCTTTTTCTACCAGAAGCCCGCCCGGTCGCAGACCGGTTGGACGTGCTGTTGAAGCTTGAACCCGATTCGTCTTCCTTTGATTCCGACAGGGCTCAAGAGGAGATATGCGACTGTGTCGATGCTTTCATCAAATATGTCCGAAACACGTGCCAAACGGAATTGTTTAGTGATCTTGAGGGTATCCTTAAAGCCTATGGGGATGATGCCTTTGAAGACACCTTCGACCGGATAAGCCTCCTTCGACGCAAGCTCCGGAAGTCCCTTGAAAAGCCAACATTTCCTGAGAAGCGGCTGCTTTTATTCCAGCTGGATGGTTTGCTGGAAGAGATGGGCTATCTGACAATCCGCCGGACGGCCGGTGAATTTGAACAGAAAGGGATCGATTTTTCGCTTTGCCGCCGGATGATTTATGCCTGCGTCGAGAACCTGACCAGCGACGGACTGCACTCTCGCCAGCTTCATGATCTTGCCCTTATGTTGATGGATCCATCCAAAACGTTTGCTGAATTGAAGAATGTCGTGACCCAGATAGCCCGCAGCTATCACAATCTTGTCCAGCGTGTCATCTCCCCCTTTGAAAAGATGCGACCTCAAATCGGAATGAATGAAGAAGAGCTTCGAGAGGCCCTGGCAAACATTCAGCGCTGCATGCATGATCTCAACAGCATTGCCGCCTTTACCGACATTGCCTCCTCTTATCTCGAAGGCAAGCATGACAAAAAGTCAGAGGAGGAGATGACTTCGGGCCCGCTTTGGGAGGATTCCGACGTCATTCATCTTTCCCATGCGGATGCGATCAAAGGCCTGGTGGAGGGCGAGCAAAACGCCCGGAACCTGCGAGAAATGTACGGCAGCAAGGGATCCGGGCTTGTTTACATCAGCTACCTTGATATCCCCACCAGGGACGGTTTTATCCTTCCGGCCTCGATGGCGAGGGACGACTTATTCAGAGCTGATGAGGGGGAGTTGAAAAGATTGCTCGGGTTGCATCTCAAGAGTCTTGAGGCGGACATCGCCCGCCGTGACGGAAGGGAAAAAATATTTGGTGAAACCCATCGTCCACTGCTGCTGGCGGTTCGGGGCGGCTCTGTCTTTTCTATGCCCGGCCTTTTGACCACCGTGCTGTTTGTTGGAATGAATGATACGGTGGCAGAGGCGATTGCCGAAGAAGATCCGTGGTGCGCTTATGATACGTACCGGCGATTTCTCACTGATTTTTCGCAGGCCGTATGGAACCTGGATATTGAATCCTACAACATTGTGGAGGAAACCAAGTCCCGTTATAAAGTGAATTATAAATACGATCTTCCCTGGGAAGGAATGAAGGAGATTGTGGAGGCTGTCAAGAGTATCATCAGAGAGAAGGGGTACGCCGACAGGCTTGAGGAAGCGTTAAATGATCCTTTTAAACAACTGGCGTCCGCGGTCCATGCCGTTTGGAGTTCGTGGGATCATGAGGCGGTCGTCAAATATCGTGATATTAAGGGGATTGTTGATTCCTGGCAGACGGCCGTCATCGTTCAGGAAATGGCCCTGGGGAATCGAAAGAACAACGAGATCGGCGCAGGTATGGATGAATCCTTGAGCTCTCTGACAGGGGTCATTCCACGGACGCAGGTGATGAGTTCGGGAGTTCGCGCCCATACAGGTGATTTCAAGTTCTCGGCCGCTGGAGAAGATCTGGTCGGGGGACTGACGAAGTCCATCTCTTTTCTTCCCATGGAGGAATTGGAGTCATTCATGCCGATGCTGGGCCGTCGGCTGCGCCACAATGTCGCCAAGCTGCGGCGATTTATGGGGACGGATCAGGAAATTGAATTTACCGTCGAGAGAGGGATCCTCAGTATTCTCCAGTCCAGGGCGGCGGAGGTCGGAAAAAACAAGCGGGAAAGGGGCTTCAAGAATCCGGGTGAAGAGGATGCTTGCGGTATAGGGATTCGAGGCAGCGCATTTCGCGGTCTTGTCGCCTTTGATAAATCAGATTTGGAAGAGCTTTCCCAGGGGAATCTGCGGGAGCGGAGCGATGTGGATGGCGTGATGCTTGTGATGGAAAGTCCCGTCCCTGAAGCCATTCCGCTTATTCTTTCTGCAGATGCTCTGCTGACTGCCAAGGGGGGATCGACATCACATGCAGCCATCGCCATCAACGGCATAAAAAATGGCGATTTCAGCGCGGTGATGAGTGCCTCCGGCCTGGAGGTGAATGCGGATCAACACGTAGCTTTCCTGACCAAGAAGAACAGTCGTGTCCGGTTAAAAATCCGGAAAGGAGACATTCTCTCCATTCACGGAGTGACGGGCGGCATATTTGTGGGATCCCGGGAGACAGAATAGTCGCGGGGATTGGAGCCTTTTGATGCCGGCTGTTCTGTTGAATACACCTCAAGTCCGGGACATCAGTATCCGCTTGGTCTCCCGTGCGATTCGTTTTTCTTCGTTGGTCGGGATCACGAGGATTTTGACCCTGGAATCGGCCGTGCTGATGTCGCGGTTCGCCTTGCTGCGCTCTTCGTTTTTACCCTTATCCAGCTCGATGCCCAGTTCTTCCAGACCCTCGCAGCACATGCCGCGGATGAGGGGGGAATTTTCCCCGATACCGGCCGTGAACACCAGAGCGTCCACCCGGCCGAGGGCTGCGTAATAGGCGCCGATGTACTTTTTGATACGATAGGCGTAAACATCGAGGGCTGTGCCGGCCTTTTTATCACCGGCCATGGCACTGTCCTCCACTTCGCGCATGTCGTTCATCCCGCACAGCCCTTTGACGCCGCTCTCCTTGTTGAGAAGCCTGTCGATGTCATCGAGCGACATATTCAGGTTCTTGGCGAGGAAGAAGGGAAGGGCGGGGTCGATATCGCCTGACCGGGTGCCCATGACCAGACCCTCCAGGGGCGTCAGTCCCATGGACGTATCCACACTTCGGCCCTCCCTGACGGCGGCCATGCTGGCTCCGTTTCCGAGGTGGATGGTGATCAGGTTGACATCCTCCGGTTTTTTCCCCATGAATTCTGCGGCTTCATGGCTGACATAGGCATGGGAGGTGCCGTGAAAACCGTACCGCCGAATGCGGTTTTTCCAGTAGAGGCCATGCGGGACGGCGTAGAGATAAGCCTTGGGAGGCAGGGTCTGGTGAAAAGCCGTGTCAAAGACGGCCACCTGCGGTGCATCGGGGAATATCTTTCGGGCCACTTCAATGCCCTTGAGGTTGGGCGGGTTGTGGAGCGGCGCGAGCGGAATATTGTCCTTGACGGCCCGAATGACGGCCTCGTCGATGATTGTGGATGACTGGAAGTCTTCCCCCCCGTGGACAACGCGATGTCCGACAGCCGCGATCTCGGACTTGTCCTGAATGACACCGTATTCCCTGTCGATGAGAAGCTCGACGATCCGGGATAATCCCTGAGCATGGTCGGCGATCCGATCCTTTTCCACCTTGAATTTTCCCTTTCCGCCTTCAGCCGGCGTGTGTGTCAGGATGCTTGACTCTTCTCCGAGTTTTTCTGCCAGACCCGTAACCAGGGCTGTTTCGCTGTCCATGTTGAAAAGCTGGTATTTGATGGAAGAACTCCCTGTGTTGATAACCAAGATGTTCATGATGAATTCCTCTGCGGTCAGGACAGAAGGCCCTTTTCGGCCTGGGCTTGTATGGCGGTGATGGCCACTGTGTTGACGATGTCGGCCACGGTGCAGCCCCGGCTGAGGTCGTTGATGGGCTTGTTGAGGCCCTGCAGAACGGGGCCGATGGCCACGGCATTGGCGGAGCGCTGAACCGCCTTGTAAGTGTTGTTTCCGGTGTTGAGGTCGGGAAAGATATAGACGGTTGCCTTCCCGGCCACTTCGCTGTCGGGCAGTTTTGTCCGGGCGACACCGGGATCGATGGCGGCGTCATACTGGATCGGGCCTTCGATTTTCAGACCGGGGTAGGTTTTTTCAGCCATTTTTTTGGCTATTTTTGTCGCTTCCCTAACCTTATCCACATCCTCTCCCACGCCTGATTCACCGGTGGAATAGGACAGCATGGCCACCCGCGGCTCGATGCCGAACGTTTTGGCCGTCTGGGCCGCGCTGATGGCGATCTCCGCCAACTGCTCGGCATTGGGATCGGGATTGACGGCGCAGTCCCCGTAAACCAGGACCCTGTCTTCCAGGCACATAAAAAAGACGCTGGATATGATATTAAATCCCGGTTTGGTTTTGATGAACTCAAATGACGGGCGGAGCGTGTTCCGGGTGCTCTGGGTGGATCCCGATACCATTCCGTCGGCGATTCCTTTGTACACCATCATGGTCCCGAAATAGTTGAGATCGGTCATGATATCATGGGCGTCCTCAAGCCGGATGTTTTTATGTTTCCTGAGTTCGTGGTAGGTTCCGACGAAGTCCTCGGCCAGATCGGAGTTCTGGGGGTCGATGATGGAAACGCCGTTCATATGGAGGTCGAATTTCCGGATCTGGCTCTTGATGGCGTCCTCTTTGCCGAGAAGGGTGATGTCGACCACATTGCGCCGAATCAGGATGTAGGCGGCGCGCAGGATGCGCTCCTCTTCCCCTTCGGGAAGAACGATGTGCTGTTTGTGGGTCCGCGCCTTCTGAATGAGGCGGAACTCGAACATCTTGGGAGTGATGACCGTGATTTTAGTCTGAATGATCCGGTCCCGCAGGGCGGCGACGTCGATATTCTGTTCAAAAAGGGCCAGCGCCTTGGTGATTTTTCTGGTGTCGGTCGGTGCGATGATAGCGTGAACCTTGTCCGCTTTTCTGGCTGCTTCGAAGGTGTTTTCCTGCACGATGAGGACGGGAATGATGTTGGGGAAACCTTCGATCAGTTTCAGAATGGGTTCTTCCGGCATCAGCCCTCCCGTCAGCAGCAGTCCTGAAATATTGGGCATGGAGGAGGATGTCAAGGAAGCCAGGCAGGCGACGATGACATCCGCCCTGTCACCGGGAGTGATGACCAGGTCGCCGTCTTTCATCCGGTCCAGGCAGTTGCGGAGCTGCATGGCTGCCACGCCGAATCCCTCGACATGGCGGTTGAGCTGGTTTTCCCCGTAGAGAATCTGGGCATCCAGCGCTTCGGCGATGCGGCGGACCGTCGGTGAACCGAGGGTTTTTTCCTCGGGCAGGGAGAATATGAAGGCGTTTGGGGAGTTAGTTTTTTCCTTAAGCTTCCGGACGATATCGCTGCCCGGTCGGGTGCGGTTGATGACGGTGGCCACAATGTTGCATGATTTTTCGCACATGGATTCATAGGACATTTCGATGGCCCGAATGGTCTCTTCTTCGCTTTTGTTCCTCTCGGTCGCAACCAGAATAACCGGGCAGCCCAGGTTGTTGATGATGTCGGCGTTGATGTCGAGCTCAAAGGCCGATGTCGATCCTTCAAAATCCGTCCCCTCGACCAGAACAAAATCATATTTGTCCGCAAGGGAATTGTACTTGGCGACGATTTCCTCCATGAGCTGCTCGTACCTGCCGCTGGAGATGTACTCGAGCGCCTGTTTTGTCGTGAAACCGAACATCTCCTTGTAGGGCGTTTCCAGTTTGAAATAGGTCGACAGGAGGAGAAGATCGTGATCAGTATTCTCGGTTCCGTCTTCGACATTGATCAGGGGCCGGAAAAAAGCGACGTTTTTAACGTTGCGAAGCAGCATCTCCATCAGCCCCAGGGACACGACCGATTTGCCGCTTGAGGCCTCGGTCGATGTGACGTATAAATTTTCAGCCATTTCGTATAACTCCTGAAAAGTATAAAAAAAATATTAAGGGATATATTACCGCTGACTTTCCCTCTGCGGGAAATAAATCTATCTCTCCATAGGCCCTTTTTTCCAGATCGTTCTTAACTGTATTTTATAGCATATCCGGAGTTTTTTATCAATCGTTTTCAATCACTTATACCTCACCGGTTCGTGCCGCATCCCATGGTCCGGCCTTGAGGAGGATTCCGCTGAATCCTGAGGGGAGCTAGGATCCGGTTTTTGAAAAAAGGGGAAGGCCCTTGACCCTGCAGGTTCATTTGTGCGGACAGGGGCATTTGTGCTATAAAGGGGGGATTCTTTTCACCAACGTGACAAAAAACGATTGAGAAAAAACTGTGGAGCTGTCAGATGAGTGAAGATGTGTTTGATGTCCTTCAGAAAAGAGGCTTGATCGCCCATGTGTCCGATGAAGCGGCCGTGCGGTCCATGCTGTCCGGCGGTTGTGTGACGTTCTATGTCGGGTTTGACGGGACGGCCACCAGCCTCCATGCCGGCAGCCTCGTTCCGATCATGGCCATGAAACATCTGCAGAAGGCCGGTCACCGGCCGATCGCCATTATCGGCGGGGGAACGACCATGGTCGGAGATCCCAGCGGCAAAACCGATATGCGGAAGATGCTGATCGAAGAGGACATCCGGGCCAACGGCCGCCTCATTCAAGCTCAGTTGGACAAGTATCTCCATTTCGATGGAAAAAATTCGCTGGCCGTCAACAATGCCGATTGGCTCCTCAAATTGAACTATATCACATTCCTCCGGGAGATCGGCCGCCACTTCAGCGTCAACCGGATGCTGGCCTCCGAGGCCTACAAGCAGAGGATGGAGAAGGGCCTGACCTTTCTCGAGTTCAATTACCAGCTGCTTCAGGCTTACGACTATCTTCATCTCTACCGGGAATACGGCTGCACGCTTCAGATGGGCGGGGATGATCAGTGGGGCAATATCCTGGCAGGAGTGGATCTCATCCGCCGCGAGGAAGGCGCCAAGGTTGAAGCCATGACGTTTCCCCTTCTGACGGCATCAAGCGGGGCCAAAATGGGAAAAACGGCCAAAGGAGCGATCTGGCTGGACGGGGACAAGCTGAGCCCTTACGATTTTTACCAGTATTGGGTCAACTGTGACGATTCGGATGCGGGAAAATTTTTGCGGATATTCACCTTTCTGCCTCTGGATGAAATCAGCGATCTGGAGAATTTGTTGGGAAGCGACATCCGCCGGGCCAAACAGCGCCTGGCCTATGAAGCGACCGCCATCACCCACGGAAAGGCGGCGGCCGATGAAGCGCGCACATCCGCAGAAGCCGCTTTCGGAGAGGGTGCCGGGGATCTGGAAGCCATGCCGAGCACGGATGTCGCCGGCGCCCGTCTTCAGCAGGGATTGAGTCCGCTGGACCTTTTTGTTGAAGTGGGACTTGTTTCCTCCCGCGGCGAAGCCAAGCGTCTGCAAAAACAGGGGGGGATGTACGTCAACGACCGGCGGATTGATTCCCTGGATGTGCTTCTGACGAAGGCGGATGTGACGCCCGACGGAATTCTTCTTCGGGCAGG
>JAHIPL010000286.1 GCA_018894615.1 Acidobacteriota bacterium
CCCTCTTTCAGGTAAGGCTCAACCTTCTCCATTTCACTTGAAATGAGAAAGTAATTGGCCAGCCGGTAATCGCATAAGGCCACATAATAAAAGAGATAAAGATTTTCCTGTTTATCTTTCGCCAGGAGCCCGAGAAATTGCTCCCTTGCCTTTTTCAGCCATTCGGGATCCCAGCTGTCCACCCCTTTTTTCATTAACGCCTTGGCTTTAATGATTTTCTCAACCACGTCGGGATCAAATGACGAGGCGGGCGACTGAACGGACAAAAAGGACATACAAACAATGAGGCAAAAAAAGACTGGTAACAGCAATCGTCTCCAATTCATATTTTTCATTTGGATCTCCTTTCGTCCGGAGGGAAACTGCGAATGATTTTTTCAAGATTTTCGAGATATTCCTCAAAGGCTTGTCGTCCTTTTTCTGTCATTCGGCACAATGTTTTGGGCTTCTTTTTGATGAATTTTTTCCTAATCCTGATGTATTTCTCTTTTTCCAGGAGGCTCAGGTGGGAGCTGAGATTGCCGTCCGTCAGGTTGAGTTTTTCCTTAAAGTAATTAAACTCCGCCTCTTCTGATGCCATCAGGATCGACATGATGCCCAGCCTGGCCTTCTGGTGGATGGCCTTGCTCAGACTGATTGCCAGGTGTTTTTCCATTGCTTGTTGATGACCATTCCCGTGATGATTAATCCAACGCCAAAGAAGAAGCCCAGCGGGAAAACCAGTTCTTTAATGAGTGCTATGTTTTCCAGGGCTTCAGCTTTTTCGTTATGGTTCACTCCTGCCTCACAGTAAGTCAAAGTGCTTTGCAATACAAAGCTAATATACAAAGACATCTCCTGTTTGTCAAGTTTTAAAATGAACGGAGAGAAGCCGGGGCTCGATGGGATACCCCGGCATGACGGAGGCCACGGTCCTTTTGACAAAATCCATGGAATCAGAGACAAAAGAGCCCCGAATCTTGATGAACCAGTTCAAATAAGGGATATTCTAGTACCTGTCATCCCTTTTCAAGGACGGATGGATGGACTACAATGAACACCGAAGGGAAATGAAATTGTTTATTGGGAGAAAAAGATGAGAACAAGTCGAACGTTTGGTTCTTTCATCACTCTTATTCTCTGCATGGTTATATTTCAACCTGTTTTGAACGCCTGCACCACTTTTTTTCTGAAGAACGGAAGCCGGATGGTCTTCGGACGGAACTACGACTGGCACACAGGTGTGGGTTATGTCATGGTCAACAAGCGGAATGTCGTCAAAAAAGCCATGAACAATGATGATCCGACGCAGACGCCGGCGGAATGGGTTTCGCTCTACGGCAGCGTCACCTTCAACCAGTACGGCCGGGAATACCCCATGGGAGGGATGAACGAAGCGGGGCTTGTCGTGGAGGTGATGTGGATGGCCGGCACCCGATTCCCCGACACCGACGGGCGGCCGGCTCTGGGGGAACTGCCCTGGGTCCAGTATCAGCTCGACACCTGCCGTAGCGTCGAGGAGGTGCTCGCCACCGATAAACACATCCGGATTTCAGCCGACAGCTCACCCATCCATTATCTGATCGGCGACGCGGCCGGTCGGACGGCAACGGTGGAGTTTCTGGACGGCAAAATGGTCGCCCACACCGGGGAAATCCTCCCTTATTCCGTTCTGGCCAACGACACATACGCCGACTCGCTGCGATACTTGAGACAGCATGAGGGATTCGGAGGAAAGACGGCGATCTCCGATACGGAGAGATCCCTGGACCGGTTCGCCAAAGCTTGTGCCGGAGTGACGGGTTACGACACAACCAAAAATCCCAACATCATCGACTACGCCATCAATATTCTGGACGAAGTCAGTCAGGAAAAAGGCACCATGTGGAGTATCGTCTACGATGTCGGACACAGGACGGTGTACTTCAAAACCATCCAGAGACCGGCCCTTAAATCCTTCGCGCTGGCGGATTTTGATTTTTCATGTGAATCGGGGACCCGGATCATCGACATGAACACGGCCCGCACGGGAAACCTGGCCCCCCATTTTGTTCCCTACAGCCGGGACATGAACAGACAGCTTATCGGCGCATCCTTCGGGAGCACGGATTTCCTGAAGGAAATCCCCGCCGAAGCCCTGGACGAGCTGGCTCGCTACCCAGAGTCCCTTCCTTGCCGTCCGCCCCGGACACCGGGAATTCACCAGATCACGACAACCAACTCCGGGGGATCGACGCTGCGCTACACCCTCTCCATCCCCGACACCTACGATCCCGAAAAGCCGCAGCC
>JAHIPL010000287.1 GCA_018894615.1 Acidobacteriota bacterium
CAATCACTCATGGAAGGACATTCAGGACGGTATGGTCCACGGCATCACCCTGGCTATGGGCGCCGTCTTGATCCTGATGATTGTCGGGACCATGATCGGGACCTGGATTTCGGGTGGAATCGTGCCCTCCATGATCTACTACGGTCTCAAAATCCTGTCTCCCGGCATCTTCCTGCTGGCGACCCTCGTCATCTGCTCCATCGTTTCTCTCGGCACCGGATCGTCCTGGTCGACGGCGGGAACGGTGGGTGTGGCGCTTATCGGTGTCGGCCAGGGGTTGGGGATTCCCGCGCCCATGGTGGCCGGGGCCATCGTGTCCGGCGCCTATTTCGGGGATAAGATGTCGCCCCTTTCCGACACAACCAATCTGGCGCCGGCGGTCGCCGGCACCGATGTCTTCACCCACATCCGTCACATGGTGTACACGACCGCACCCGGATATCTCATCTCCCTTCTCATCTACGGTTTGCTGGGAACACGGTTTGCCAGCGGTTCCATGGAGGTGGAAAAAATAAGCCTGTTCCTCGATACGTTGAAAGCCCAATTCACAATCAATCCCCTCCTTCTTCTCCCCCCGGCTCTGGTCATCGTCATGGTCATTAAAAAAATCCCCCCTCTTCCCGCTCTTCTCGGCGGGACGTTTCTCGGCGGATTCTTCGGAATCGTCTTTCAGGGACGCACCCTGGCTGAAATCGTCGGCGCGGCCAAGGCCGGTTTTGTCTCCGCGACGGGTGTGCCCATGGTGGACGAGCTTCTGACCCGGGGCGGGCTGGACAACATGATGGACACGGTGGCCCTCATCCTGTGCGCCCTCTGCTTCGGCGGGATCATGGAAAAAACGGGTATGCTCAAGGTTCTGGCGAAAGCGCTTCTCAAGAGGGTCAGGCGGACGGGATCCCTCGTGGCCACCACCATTTTTTCCTGCATCGGCATGAACGCCATCGCTTCGGACCAGTACATCGCCATTGTCATTCCCGGGCGGATGTACAAGAGTGCCTATGAAGAAATGGGGCTTCACCCTAAAAACCTGTCCAGGGCTCTCGAGGATTCCGGGACGCTGACATCCCCCCTCATCCCCTGGAACAGCTGCGGCGCGTTTATGGGAGCCACCCTGGGTGTTTATCCGCTGCTCTACCTCCCCTGGGCCTTTCTCAACCTCATCAATCCGATGATCTCTCTTTTCTACGGATACACAGGGATCACCATGGAAAAGCTGAAGCCGAAGGACGAAACAGAGACGGACTAGAACGATTTCCCCTTCCGTGACGGTTCCTTCAGCTCCGTTCGCAGATAACCGGGTTTAGCCAGATCACGGAGCGATCAAAACGGGGGAATTGAGGGCTTGTTCGCCTTCATCATGGTGTTGCGATTCTGGGGGTGTCCTGCTATAATCGAACATTCTTCAAACACGGGATTATACATGATTTATGGAGTGGGAATCGACATGATCGAAACGGCCCGGGTGGAGAAGCAGCTTCTCCGCAGCGAGCGTTTCCGGGACCGGGTGTTCAGCCCTCATGAGATTGAATACTGCGAGAGCAAAAAGAACAAGGCCCAAAATTACGCCGCCCGCTTCGCCGCCAAGGAGGCCTTCATGAAGGCCCTCGGCCTCGGCTGGCGAAAGGGCTTGTCCTTCAAGGACATTGAAATTCGAAACGACACCCTGGGCAAACCGACCATCGTTCTGCATGGAATGGCGAAGAAACTGGCCGATGAACGGAAGATTCAAAACATCCAGGTCTCACTCACCCATCTCAAAGACATCGTCGGAGCGAATGTCACCCTCGAAACCTAGTTGAAAGAAGGAGTTCTCATGACCAACATCGGCTCATACGACGAGAGAGTCAAACAGTTCGACTGGTCCATTTCCGAAAAGGAACTGGAATACAGCGACGGAAATATCATCAACATCGGATGGTACTGTTCGGACAGGATTTGCGACAAGGGGCACGGCGGAAAAACCGCCCTCATCTGGGAAGGCCAGGGCGGTGTGGAAAAGCGATTCACCTACAACGATATCCGCATTCACAGCAACAGCATCGGCGCCTATCTGCGAAGCCTCGGCATAAAAGACGAAGATAGGGTCTGCCTCTTTCTCGACCGGATCCCCGAACTTTACATCGGTTTTATCGGCATCCTTAAGATCGGCGCCATCGCCCAACCCCTGTTTTCGGCTTTCGGCGACGAGTCCCTTCACCTCCGCCTGGAGGACGCCGGCACAAAGGCCATCCTCACCCAGCGGAAACACGTGGGCAAGGTCCGGAAGGTTCTCGACCAGCTGCCCCGGTTGGAGCACATCATCGTGGTCGACCACGATGGCAAAAAACCCCTGAAAGAGAAGGAAATCGCTTTCTCCATGGAGGCGGCCGCCCCGGTCGAGAACTTCGAAATATTCCCCACGAAGGCCGAATCTCCCTCGGTTCTGCATTACACATCGGGGACGACGGGAAAACCCAAGGGGGTCAAGCATGTGCACTACTCCCTCATCGGCCAGTACCTGACCGCCAAGTGGGTGCTGGACCTTCGTGAGAACGACATCTACTGGTGCACGGCCGATCCCGGCTGGGTGACCGGCACGTCCTACGGTATCATCGGCGCCTGGAGCCTGGGCGTCACCCAGTGCGTGCTTGATTCCGGTTTCTCGGCCGACGCTTGGTACTCATTCATCGAGAGGCACCGGGTCACCGTCTGGTACTCAGCGCCCACAGCCATCCGCTCCCTGATGAAGGCGGGCAAGGAGGCGGTCGAACGTCACGATCTCTCCTCCCTCCGGCACCTCTGCAGCGTGGGGGAGCCGCTCAACGCCGAAGCCGTCGTCTGGTCAAAGGAGGTCTTCGGGCTGCCTTTTTATGACACGTACTGGCAGACCGAAACCGGGGCCATCATGATCACCAATGTTCCCGGTATGGAGGTCAAACCCGGATCCATGGGCAAGGGATTCCCGGGCATTACGGCCTTGGTGATCGATCCCAAAACATATGAGCCCATCGTTGAACCGGGGCGGATCGGGCTCATCGCCTTCAAGCCGGGCTGGCCGTCCATGATGCGGACCTACTGGAACAACGAGGCCACCTATTTATCCAAATTCAACAACGGCTGGTACCTGAGCGGCGACCGCGCCCGTCTGGACAAGGACGGTTATTTCTGGTTTGTCGGCCGTGATGATGATGTTATCAACACCGGAGGCCATCTCGTCAGTCCCTTCGAAGTGGAATCCGCTCTGCTCGAACACGAGGCCGTGGCCGAATCGGCTGTCGTCGCCAAACCGGACGAGGTCAACATGGAGGTGGTCAAGGCTTTTATCACGCTCAAACCCGGCTTCGATCCCAATCCGGACCTTGAGCTCAAGATCATGAACTTCATCCGCAAGAAACTCTCGCCTCTGGCCATGCCCCAGGAGATCGAGTACATGGACAGCATTCCCAAAACGCGGAGCGGTAAAATCATGCGGCGTCTCCTGCACGCGAAGGAGTGGGGAGAGGAGACCGGCGACACCTCCACCCTCGAGGATGACGAATGACATGGTTCTCTTTCATAAAAACTGATATATAATAAAAGAAAAAAGGAGTTTTGACATGGATGATATCAAAGATGCGGTTTTGGAATATGTGATCGAAGAGTATGTGGAGGATGAGGACGAGGAAGTCAGCTTCGATACGCCGCTCATCTCGGGAGGGATCGTCGATTCCTTTTCTATGGTTTCACTGAAGCGCTTCCTGGAGAACAGGTACGAAATCTCCATCCCCGATGAAGAAGCCTCTCCCGAAGCGTTCGACAATGTCAATAAAATCACCGAACTTGTGAAAAAACACCTCGCCAAAAAGGAGTGACGGAAGGAGAACGTCATGGCATATTCTGATAAAATCCGTTCCATTTATAAGGGCCAGATACAGGAGATCGTAGACAAGGGGATCTTCAAGCAGGAGCGATACATCCACTCCCCGCAGGCGGCAGATATTGAGGTCGAGTTTCCACAGGGCGCAGGACTCAAGAAGGTCATCAACATGTGCGCCAACAACTATCTGGGCCTCTCAAGCCACCCCGAGGTGATCAAGGCCGCCCACGAAGGGCTGGATTCGCGCGGTTACGGAATGTCGTCCGTCCGGTTTATCTGCGGAACCCAGGACATTCACCAGGAATTGGAGCGCAAGGTGACTGAATATCTGGGAACAGAGGAAACCATTCTTTTTCCCTCCTGCATGGACGCCAACGCCGGGGTTTTCGAAGCCGTCCTGGACAAGGATGATGTTATGATCTCGGACCGCCTCGTCCACGCCTCCATCATCGACGGCATCCGCCTCTGCAGCGCCCAGCATGACACCTTCAAGCACTCCAACATGGAGCACCTGGAGAGCAAGCTCCAGCTTCACGCCGACAAGCGATTGAAAATGGTCATCACCGACGGTGTCTTCTCCATGGACGGCGACACGGCCAAACTGGATGCGATGGTCGTCCTGTGCGAAAAATACGACGCCATGCTCTTTGTCGACGAGTCCCACGCCTCCGGATTCATTGGAAAGACGGGACGAGGCACCCATGAAAAATGCGGTGTTTTGGGCAAGATCGATATCATCACCACCACCTTCGGCAAGGCCCTGGGCGGCGCGTCGGGCGGATGCGTGTCCGGGCGGCGGGAACTGGTCGAGATGTGCCGTCAGAAGGCGCGTCCCTACCTTTTCTCCAACACCATCGCTCCGGTCGTGGTGAGCGGAGTGCTGCGCGTTCTCGACATCCTGTCGGCCGGCACCGAGCGCCGTGACAAGCTGGAGTCCAACACCGAGTACTGGAGAAAGGGCCTGACCGACGCCGGCTTCGTCCTCAAGGATGGGGACACCCCCATTGTTCCGGTCATGCTTTTCAACGCCAAGCTGTCCCAGGACATCTCCCGCGACCTCTATGAGGAAGGCATCTACGCCATCGGTTTTTTCTTCCCCGTCGTGCCGCAGGGCCAGGCCCGCATCAGGACCCAGATCTCGGCCGGCCACGAGCGGCACCACCTGGACAAGGCCCTCGACGCTTTCACTAAGGTGGGCAAAAAGTACGACATCCTGGGCAAAACCAAGCAGGACATCATCGACATGTATGGGCTTTGATCCGGGACGAATTCAGAGGCTCCGGTGAACTGATTTTTTCACTTATTTCGTCTTGACAATTAAAATATCCCTGCTAAAATGAAAGCAATCGTTAAAATAGCAGGGATAAA
>JAHIPL010000041.1 GCA_018894615.1 Acidobacteriota bacterium
AAAGGAAGTGCGCAAATGGATAAAGCGGCCTTCATTGTTGTGTTCACGACGGTCCCCGATAAAATATCGGGGGAACGGATCGCTCAGGCGCTGGTGGAGAGCAGGGTCGCGGCATGCGCGTCCCTTTGCCTGCCCTGCGAGTCAACCTACTGGTGGCAAGGCGCCGTCAGCCGGGAAACGGAACACACGCTCATCATTAAAACAACGGCCCGGCTTTATCCGGCCGTCGAACAAAAAATTCGGGAATTGCATCCGTACGAGGTCCCGGAAATAATCGCACTGCCGATATTAAGGGGATCACAGCCTTATCTGAACTGGATCGCATCCGAGACCCGGAGTGACTGACACACAAAAAGCCTCGATCGATCAGCGCCTTCCATGTCCTGCCGCCGGCTGATCAACGATCCGACTTAAAACAGTTTATGTATCTTTTTCGCCGTTTGAATGGTGTTGACATGCACCCTCACCGTGTCGTTGATATCGGAGGCATACCCTCCGGCCAGCAGCACCACGGTGGGAATATCGAGCGCGCGGGCTCCTGCCAGAACGGTTTTATCCCTTTCGATCAGTCCTTCAAAACTGAGATTCAATCCGCCAAGCTGATCCCTGGCCGATGGATCGGCTCCGGCGATAAAAAAAACGATGTCCGGCCGGTATGCCATCATCAAGCGGGGGATATGGACCTTCAGAGCGAATAAATAGGGGCCGTCGCCATCCCCCGACCAGAGCCCGACATCCACCGTGCTCTTCATTTTCTGAGCCGGATAGATGTCCATCTGATGAATGGAAAAAGTGAGCACGTCCTTCCGGCCTTCAAATACGGCAGCCGTTCCGTTTCCCTGGTGCACATCGCAGTCGACCACCATCACCTTTCGCGCTTTTCCATCTCTGATCAGGACTTCGATGGCAACGGCGATGTCGTTCAAGAGACAGAACCCCTCTCCGTGGTCGGCAAATGCATGGTGAAACCCGCCGCCGATATGAAAGGCCAGCCCGTTTTCCAGAGCCCTGCGGGAAGACAGGATGCTTCCCCCGATAGTCAAGCGGAAATAGTCGAGCAGCTTTTCGAAATAGGGAAGTTCCAGAGTGATCAGATCGGCGGTGCTCAACCTGCCCGACCGGAGCTTCTTATAATATTTGGGCGTGTGAACGAGCAGGATGTCCTCATCCGCGGCCGGCGCGGGAGGCAGGATGTTGTCCTTTTTAACACCGTCCCGAAGAAGCCACTGGTAAATCAGCCGGTATTTATCCATAGGGAAAACATGATCTCCGATATCGACCATCCAGTAAGCATCGCTGTAAACAAACTGAAGAGGAGACCGTTTTCGCTGTATGCGGCGTAGAAGATTCCGATAATTGACCACAAGTCTATTAAAACAAAATTTTGTTGTTTCGTAAACCATCAACCTCTTCCGAAAGGTTTTCTTGGAAACGGACTTGAAATTTATTCATTTTGGAGATGACAGATGGTAATTTCAGGCAAGGGAGACACATGATGCCCCTATCCGCCGCCGCCTCAGGGAACGCAGGGGAAATATCCATCCATATCTTATCTTGAAAACGACCTTTCGTCGGCTCCGGCGGCGTCAGGACAAGTTCAGCACGGCCTGGGCCGCCGCGAGCCGGGCGATGGGAATCTGATAGGCGGAACAGCTGACATAATTGAGCCCGAGCCCGTCGCAGAAAACGATGGATCGCGGGTCTCCCCCGTGCACGCCGCAGATGCCGACCTTCAGATCCGGCCGGGTGCTGCGGCCCTTTTCAACGGCCCATTTCATCAGCTCGCCCACACCCTTGATGTCGACGGTCTGGAAGGGATCGTCGGGCCAGATGCCGTGGATCAGATAGTGATTGATAAAAGCAGCGCCGTCATCCCTCGATACACCGAAGGTGGTCTGGGTGAGATCGTTGGTCCCAAAGGAGAAAAATTCCGCCTCCTCGGCCACTTCGGCGGCCGTTATGGCGGCGCGCGGGATTTCGATCATGGTTCCCACGGTGTAGTCGATGCGGGCGCCGAAACGGGCGATGACCTCTTCGGCCACACGGACGATGATCTCCTTCTGATTGGTAAACTCCGGTTTTCCGCCGATCAGAGGCACCATGATCTCGGGAAGAACCTTTTCTCCCTCCTTCGCCAGTTGGCAGGCCGCTTCAAATATGGCCCGGGCCTGCATTTCGATGATTTCCGGAAAGGTCACTCCCAGGCGGCAGCCGCGGTGTCCGAGCATGGGATTGAACTCGGAGAGGGCGACAACCCGTTCGAGCAGCTGTTCCAGTTCCTTGATTTTTTCAGGGCTGCCTTTTCCGGAGACCTTCAGTTCCGTGATCTCGACCATGAGATCCTCCTTTTTGGGAAGGAACTCATGCAGAGGAGGATCGAGTGTGCGGATGGTGACGGGATTTCCCTTCATGGCTTTGAAAAGGTCATAAAAATCCTGTCTCTGAAAGGGGAGCAGTTTGTCGATGTTTTCTTTTCTTTTCGCTTCCGTGTCGGCCAGGATCATGGCTTTGATGAAGGGGAGCCGCTCTCTGTCGAAAAACATGTGCTCGGTTCGGGCCAGGCCGATCCCCTGGGCGCCGAAGGCGAATGCGATCCGGGCGTCTTCCGGCGTGTCGGCGTTGGCACGGACATCCAGGCGACGGAATTCATCCGCCCAGGACAGCAGTGTCGTGAATTTCCGAAAGATCTCGGAATCCTCGGATTTGATTTCTCCCCGCACAACCTGAATGATTTCGGACGGGCGGGTTTTGATTTCGCCGAGGAGGACCTCTCCGGTCGTCCCGTCGATGGAGATCCAATCCCCCTGGCTGACCGTTCGTGAACCGGCCTGGAAGGTCTGCTTCTCCTCATTGAGGACGATGCCGCCGCAGCCGACGATGGCCGGCTTGCCCATCTGACGGCCCACAACCGCCGCATGGGACGTCATGCCTCCCGTCGCCGTCAGGATTCCCTGAGAGGCGCTCATGCCGTGGATGTCGTCGGGAGATGTTTCTCCTCTAACCAGAATGACTTTTTTCCCCCTGTTTTTCCATTCGACGGCATCATCGGCGGTGAAAACGACCTGTCCGGCGGCGGCGCCCGGTGAGGCGGCCAGCCCCTTTGCCAGTTCTTCATGCCTGGATTTTTCCTCAAGATCAAACACGGGATGCAGGAGCTGGTTGAGGGAGTCGGGCTCCACCATGGACACCGCCTTTTTCTTGGATATCAGCCCTTCTTCGACGAGGTCCACGGCGATGGTGACGGCCGCCTGACCCGTGCGTTTCCCGTTCCGGGTCTGCAGCATGTACAGCCGGCCTTCCTGAACGGTGAACTCGAAGTCCTGAATATCCTGGTAATGATTCTCAAGATTGGAGGTGATTTTCAACAGCTCTTCAAAAACGACGGGGATTTCCCGGGCCATGTTCTGAATGGGGGACGGGGTGCGGGTTCCGGCGACGACATCCTCTCCCTGCGCGTTCATCAGGTATTCTCCGTAAAGCTCCTTGGCCCCGTTGGCCGGATTCCTTGTAAAACCGACACCCGTCGCCGACGTCTCACCGAAATTGCCGAAGACCATCATCTGGACATTGACGGCCGTTCCGAGATCATTGGGGATGTGATTCAGTTTGCGATAGGTGATGGCCCGGGGTGTGTTCCACGAATTAAAAACGGCCGAGACAGCCAAAAACAACTGATCCGTGACGTTCTGGGGAAAGTCTTTTCCGGCAATCTTTTGCACGAGAGCCTTGTAATCCCTGATGACGGCATCAAGGGCTTCCTCGGTCAGTTCAAAATCGTTGGACAGACCCTCGCTGTCCTTTCTTGATTTGAGTATTTTTTCAAATTCCTTTTTCGGGACATCCAAAACGACGTCACTGAACATGTGGATCAATCGGCGGTAGCAGTCCAGGGCAAAGCGCCGGTTGCCGCTTTTTGCGGCCAGCCCCTTGACGGTCTTTTCGTTCAGGCCGAGATTCAGGATGGTGTCCATCATACCCGGCATGGAAAACTTGGACCCGGAACGGACGGAAACCAGCAGGGGATTTTCGGAATCGCCGAGGGTGCGGCCGGCCGCTTTTTCCAGCTTGGCAAGATGGGTCAGAATTTCTTCGCGGACGACGTCGGGAATCCTTCCTCCCTCGGCCAGATAGAGATTGCATGCTTCAGTGGAAACGGTAAAACCCGGCGGGACAGGCACGCCGATCCCGGACATTTCCGCCAGATTGGCTCCCTTTCCTCCCAGAATATCGCGCATGCCTCTGTTGCCTTCAACGTTGTCCTTTCCAAAAAAGTAGACGTATTTTTTCATGAATTTACTCCTGATGTGGTATCGATATGAATCATCAACTATACATGCTGGGAGGGGAAATTTCAAGCGGTCTACGGGGAGGTCTATAGGGAGAAAAGCCGCGGGAAGGGAGGGAGGGCGTCAGAACAGCGACTGATACTTCTCAAGGCCGGCGATGAAGACCCGAATGGCCTTGCGGAGATCCTCCTCCTTCAGTACGTAGGCGATCCGCACCTCATCCAGCCCTTTTCCGGGAGTGGCGTAAAATCCCTGGGACGGAGCGGTCATGACGGTCTGATCATCCAGAGAAAAATCCGTGAGCATCCACTGGACAAAGTGCTCGGTGTTCCTGACAGGGAGCTTGACGTTCACATAAAAAGCGCCGCTGGGTTTGTGCAGAATGATACCGGGATAATCGCTGAGGCCGCTGCAGAGCACGTCACGCCGTCTCTCGTACTCTTTTCGCACCGGTTCGAAATAATCCTTGCCCATTCTGTAGGCGGCCAACGCCCCCATCTGCTCCACGGTGGGAGGACAGAGACGGGTTTGGGCGAATTTGAGCGCCGCCTGGTAAATGTCCGGATTCCGCGTAATCAGTGCACCGATCCTCGCTCCGCAGCAGCTGAAACGCTTGGAGATGGAGTCAACAACGATGACCCGGTCCAAAATATCCTCGAATTCGAGGACACTGGTGTGGGACAGGCCGTCGTAAACGAATTCCTTATAGACTTCATCCGCAATCAGGTAAAGATTGTGTTTCTTGACAAGATCCACAATCCGCTTTGTTTCTTCACGGGAGTAGACAACCCCGGTCGGATTGCTCGGGGAGTTGATAAGAATAGCCCTGGTCTTGGCGGTGATTCGGGATTCAATCTCTTTTTGCGGCGGCAGCCGAAAACCGTCCTCCGCACGCAGGGTGACGGGAACGAGCTTCACGTCGGCAAAGGAGGCGAATCCGTTGTAGTTGGTGTAAAAAGGTTCGAAGACGATGATCTCGCCGCCCGGATCTGAAACCACGCTGAAGGCATAGTGAATGGCTTCCGAACCACCCACCGTGATGATGATTTCATCCGCCGTCAAGGCAATCCCATATTCGGCGAAGTAGTCGGCGATGGATTGGCGCACCTCCGGAAACCCCTGGGCCGGACCGTAGCTGAGAACCCGTTCATCGAAATTCTTGATCGCATCCCAGACAGCGGGCGGAGTCTCGATATCAGGCTGACCGATATTGATGAAGTACACATGAGTGCCCCGCGCCATCGCCGCATCGGCAAAAGGTTTGAGTTTGCGGATGGGAGAAGCCTGGATATCAAGCCCTCTTTTGGATATCTGCATGAATAGTTCCCTCCAATCGTATGAATGCCGGAAGAGGCAAATTATTGCAGAAACCTCTTCCCCCTGTCAATCTGGGGTCAGGCCTCGTTTTTATACATACATATATAATATCGAGGCCTGACCCCAATTATGATAGAATAAAGAACAATCATGTTGCTCGATACAAAGGCGGAGATAGTCGGAAGGGAGAGTTGGGGGGATTACTTCCTTTTGACCATTCGCTCACCGTCCATCGCGGAAAAGGCTGTCCCGGGCCAGTTTATCATGATCCGCACGGCCTCCGGTCCCTATCCCCTTCTGCGCAGGCCTTTCAGCATCCATGACCGGAAAAAGGACACCATCGACATCTATTTCCAAATCGCCGGTGAAGGGACTGCTCTGCTGGCCGCCAAAAAACAGGGTGACGAATGCGATATCATCGGTCCCCTGGGTAACGGATTTTTACTCGATACTCTCGCTGAAGGAAGAACGGTTGCCGCCGTTGGCGGCGGCCGGGGCATCGCCCCCCTTTTTTTCCTGGGGAATGAATTACAAAAGTTGGGATTTCCCCTCACCGTGTATTACGGAGGCCTGACATCCGGCGATCTGCCGCTTGAAAAGAAGTTCCGAGACAAGGGGATTCCCGTTCACTGCTCGACGGACGACGGCTCAACCGGATTTCACGGTCTGGTGACCGATCTTTTCCTCTCTTTTCTTCCATCGTCCAGACCGGACCATCTGTTTGTCTGCGGCCCCGATCCCATGATGAAAGCTCTCTCCCGCATCTGTCTCGAAGAGAGGATATCCGCCCAGTTCTCTCTGGAATCCATCATGGGCTGCGGATTCGGCGCCTGCTGGGGCTGCGTTCACAAGATCAAAACGCAGGGAGAGGCCGAATGGACAAAAATCTGTCAGGAAGGACCTGTCTTTTTCACCGAGGACATCATCTGGAACAATGACTGACACACCTGATCTTTCCGTGGAGCTGGGGTTTCTGCGCCTTAAAAATCCCATCCTTGCAGCCAGCGGAACCTTCGGCTGCGGGCTCGAATTCACACCCTTCATCGATCTCAATGAACTGGGCGGTTTTGTGGTCAAGGGGCTCTATTTTGAACCCCGGTCCGGCAATCCACCCCCCCGCCTCGTGGAAACGGCCGCCGGCCTGATCAACGCCATCGGCCTCCAGGGCATCGGAGTGAAACACTTCACCGAAACAATCCTTCCGCAGCTGAAAGATCTCCAGACAGCCGTACTGGTCAATATCTGCGGCGAGTCGGAGGAGGAATACGTTCGTGTCGCCGATTATCTGAACGGACACGAGGGGATTGCCGCCTATGAGCTCAACATCTCATGTCCCAATGTTCGAGAGGGCGGCCGCTGCCCGGCCCAGAACGCCGAATCCACTTATTCTCTCGTCCGCCGGGTCAAACAAATGAGCGCCCGGCCCATCCTGACCAAGCTGACTCCCAACGTGACGGATATCACCCTCATCGCCCGCAGCGCCGAAGAGGCCGGTTCGGACGCCGTCTGCCTGGTCAACACCTTCCTGGCCATGGCCATCGACATCCACACCCGACGACCGAAACTGGCCAATATCTACGGCGGCCTCAGTGGTCCCGCCATCAAACCCATCGCCCTCCGTATGGTTCATCAGACGGCTGCCGTCCTGTCCATCCCCGTCATCGGAATGGGCGGCATCATGTCCGCCGCCGATGTCGTGGAGTTTCTGCTCGCCGGCGCATCAGCCGTGCAGGTCGGAACAGCCAACTTCATTCAACCGGATATTTTGCCTCAGATTGTTGAAGATCTTCGCCGTTTTTTGGTGAAGAACAACATAAAACAAATCACCGATCTCGTCGGCGGAATCAAATCCCCTTAAGGAGCCGTCATGTCCGCACACGTTTCCGAAAAAATCATCATCGCCCTGGACGTCCCCGATAAACAGAAAGCTCTGAATCTTGTTCATGCCCTTCCGTCCGCACGAATGTTCAAAGTCGGACTCCGGCTGTTCACTTCTGAAGGTCCCCCCTTCATCAAGGAACTCCGCTCCCTGGGAAAAAATGTGTTCCTCGATCTCAAACTCCACGACATTCCCAACACCGTCGCGGACACGGTCAGGGTCTGTGCGGGCTACGGAGTCCGAATGATGACGCTTCACACATCGGGGGGAAGGGAGATGATGGAAAAGGCAGCCGAAGCGGCCGCCGAAACCGCTCGCCGAACGGGACGTCCCAAGCCTCTTCTTCTTGGCGTCACAATTCTGACGAGCCTTAAAAATGAGCAACTCGAGGAGATCGGCATGCCTCCCGACACCGACGCCCAGGTCGTCCGTCTGGCAAAACTGGCGGCTGAATCCGGATTGGACGGCGTCGTCTGTTCCCCGCGGGAAATCGAACTGGTAAAAAAGGCTGTTGGAAAGGATTTTCTCGTCGTTACGCCGGGAATCAGGCCGGCCTGGGCCGCGGCGCAGGATCAAAAAAGAATCCTGACTCCCGCTCAAGCCGTCCGGCAAGGGGCGGACTTCCTCGTGATCGGGCGCCCCATCATCGCCGATCCTTCTCCCCCGGATGCCTTTGACAGGATCATTCAGGAAATATCGGCTTAAATAACTCTTCCCATTCCTCCGACGGCGAAGATGGCGCCCATGATCATCATGACCACACCCATCAAAACCGCGACGACCACGATACTGACCAGAAGATAGCCGACGACCTTATCCTGGGGGGTATCCATAAGCGGATGTGAAAAACCCAGATAAAGGACATAAAGCCCGTAAAGTCCGGCAAGAAGAGCCAGCACGCCGAGAAAGGGAATGAGGTAAAAAACTCCGGCCACCCAAAAGGGCGTCATGCTGAAAACGGCCAGCTTCATGGAATTGACCGCATCCGATTTTGAGCCGAATGTGGGAGCGAGTGCATTGATGATGATACCGAAGATATAAACGGTGACGAGGGAAAAGACATAAGACAAAATCGCATACAGAACCGCCGTACCGATGTCATATCTGTACCATCCGATAAAAGGGATTCGCCTGCCGATCAATCCCATGCCTATAAAATTGGCGATCGCCGGGATGGCGGCCAGAATCAGAGCATAGGATGTGAACAGCTGCTGAATAGTTGTGGATTCCGATTTGATCTTCGCCCACTCTTCTTTGGGCTTTAAAATAATGCCTTGAACCCGATTGACGATATCCATCATGCTCCTCCTTCCTAAATTTTCTCAAACTATAACTTTTTTTGTTCGGCCATGTCAACAAGGGGATTTGTTCCGAAAACACCAATGGTGGAATGGAGGCGCGGGTCGGATTCGAACCGACGCATCGAGGTTTTGCAGACCTCTCCCTTAGCCACTTGGGTACCGCGCCGTGTGCAGAAAAAAATGGAGCGGGCGATGGGACTTGAACCCACGACCTCCTGCTTGGCAAGCAGATGTTCTACCGCTGAACTACGCCCGCTCATGCGGTTGCCGGTATCAATAACGGAGCCAGACTATCAAATTCACTGATTTCTGTCAACAAGGACCGGAGCGTGAATCAACGTCCGGAGCGATTTTTTGTCCTTGGAACAATCCAATCTTTCAGAGTGACCGCATCCCGGCTCGAGATGATTTTTACGGTCGCCGTCCTGGTTCCGACATCAAGAACGACACAATTCGCAAACGCCGTCAGAAAGGCGTCCTTCCCCGATTTCCGGCAGGCGAGCAGCTGCTCTCCGATGTCCACGCCATCCTCACGGCCGAGGTTGATGATGGCCCAGTGGCCCGTTCCGGCTTGGACATAACCATCCTGAAGGTACAGGAACCGGCCTTTTGGCTCATCTTCCTCTTCGATCTGATCGTCAAATCCAAGATCTTCTCCGGACACAGCCGCCTTCTCGACAAAAGGAACGAGAAACTGCCCGAGCCTGATTGGTCCGCAGGCGCTTTCGATAACGGCCGCCGCACGGCCTCCCTTCAGGGCCTCGATTTTCACTCGTCCCCGACGGTAGGCAAGCCGCCCATAACGCCCGATACCCGGACCGATCTCGATCACCTCAAATGCTTGATTCAGCAGAAGTCCGTCCGTTTCACCCTTGTTCAGGTAGATAACATCCCCCAGAGTCAACAGCTTCCGATCGCTGTTTTTTTCCCAGTCGACAATTTTCAGCTCGGGGAAAGCCCCTTCCCAGATAAAATAGGAGCAGTACAGATCTGACTCATAGGCGAGAAGGCGGTCCTCCTGCCCGATCCGGACCGCCCCCCCACTCGATCCGGTGAGAACCACAAAAAACAACAGAACCAGACATGAAAAAATCAGGCGGAACGTCCTCGATTCAACCCTCATAGTCTTCCCTTCCAAATGGATGATATATTTATTATAGGTTCGCATATCGACAGAGTCAAACTTTTCCTCCTGCACGTGTTGACTTCAAAAAATATTTTTCATAATATTTAAGAGTCAGTATAAAGGAGAGTTGCCCGTGAATAAAAAAGACATCACCCACAAAATGTCTAAAGATGCCGGAGTCACGTTCTATCAAGCGGAAAAAGCGCTTCATTCCCTGCTTCTAGGTGTCATGAATTCGCTCAAAAGCGGAGAACGTGTGACCTTTTCAGGTTTCGGCAGCTTTGAAACCATCCACCGAAAAGCCCGGACGGGACGAAATCCAAAGACGGGCGAATCCATTCGTATTCCTCCCAAGCGGCGAATCAAGTTCACGCCCAGCCGCATGTTTTCCGATCAACTCTAGCCGCCGCCCGGTTCCGCAAGCATCATTTTTTTGTCACCATAGACATGCCCGCCGGCTTTGTCTACAATGGTTTCATAAAAAAAAATGAAAAAGCCGCCCATCCATGTCGCCCTTCTTTTCGGAGGCCGGTCCGCCGAGCACCGCGTTTCGATTGTGTCGGCCCGATCCATCCACAGGCATCTCGATCCGGAACAATATTCCATCTCCTGCATTTATATCAACCGTAAGGGAAATTGGAGGACTGTGGCCTCGCCTGAAATGACGGAAAAGGAACTCAATAAGGGTCCCTTTTTTTCGTTCCTTCCGTGGGAAAGCGAAAGGAGGGAGGATTTTTTTTCAGCGGACATTTATTTCCCCGTACTGCACGGCCCCTATGGCGAAGACGGGACGGTTCAGGGACTTCTCGAGCTGGCCGATGTGCCTTATGTCGGATCCGGTGTCCTGTCCTCTGCCGGATGTATGGACAAGGACACCGCCAAGGTGCTCTTTCGAACCGACGGGCTCCCCGTCGTCGATCACCTTCCGGTCCGGGAGGAGGAATGGCGGAAGGACAGACAGGGTGTCCTCCGCAGGACCGAAGATTCGCTTATCCCGCCCCTCTTCGTCAAACCCGCAAACCTTGGATCCAGTGTCGGCATCTCAAAGGTGAGACACTGGGATGAGCTTCCCTCCGCGGTGGAGTCGGCCTTCCGGTTCGATGAAAAAATTCTCATCGAGCAGGGTGTTGCGGGACGTGAGTTGGAGTGCAGTGTTCTGGGAAACGACGATCCTGAAGCTTCTCTTCCGGGAGAAATCATTCCCTTTCGGGAGTTTTATGATTACCGGGATAAATATCTGGACGGAAAAACGGCATTCCGAATTCCGGCCGAACTTCCTCCTGAGCAGACGGCGGCCGTACGCACCATCGCCGTACGAGCCTTCCGGCTTCTGGGCTGCAGCGGAATGGCGCGTGTCGATTTTTTTCTGGAGGCGAAGACGGAGCGTCTTTTTCTCAGTGAAATCAACACCATCCCCGGCTTCACGGACATCAGCATGTACCCCAAATTGTGGGCCGCCGGCGGGCTCCCCTACGCAGAACTTCTAAACAGGCTCATCGAACTCGGACTGGAGCGGCACTCCCGCAAAAAGCGCGTCGCCGATTGGACGCCGTCATGAGAGTCCTGGCGATCGATCACGGTGATAAAAAAATAGGCCTGGCGCTGAGCGATCCCCTTCAAATAACCGCCCAGCCCTTCAGCTGTTATGAAGTCCGCGGCAAAAAAGCGGACAAAGCGCACTTCATCTCCCTTGTCGCGGATTACGACATCTCTGAGATCATCGTCGGCCACCCGCTCCAGATGGACGGAGCAAGGGGCGAGCGCGCACTCAAAGTGGAAGCCTTCGTCGGGTGGCTTCGTTCCTTTCTCGACCTTCCCATCGTCCTTTGGGATGAGCGGCTGACAACCCGCGAGGCCTATGACATCCTCCGGCAGCAGAACATCAAGCAGAGAGAGGCGAAAAAATACAAGGACCAGCTCTCTGCCGGAATCATTCTGTCCGAGTATCTGGAAAGCAAACGTTCGAACAGGGAAGGTGCCTCCTCATGATCCGCAGACTGCTTTTCGTTTTGATCATATTAATTGTGCTTCTGACCGGAGTATCGGCGTTCCTGTTTTTTTCGTCCTTCAACAAGGTCCCCGAAGGATCGCCCGAAAATGTCATCTTCACCATCGATCCGGGGAAAAGCGCCTCATCCGTGGCGGACGACCTGCGCAAACGGGGAATCATTGAACAAAAATGGCCCTTTCTGATCGGATACAGGCTGTATTTTTCAGCCGTGACCATCAAGGCGGGAGAATACTCGTTCGACCTGCCTCTGCCGCCCAGGCGCATCCTGGAGATGATAACTCAGGGAAAGACCAACCTGTATTCACTCACCATCCACGAGGGGCTGACCAGGCGCGAGATGGCCCCCCAAGTCGCAGAGCAGCTGCAGATCGATTCCGACCGCTTCATCGAGGAGTCCGGCAAAATCCGCCTGCTCAACGGCTGGGACAGCGAGGCGCTCAATCTTGAAGGCTATCTTTTTCCGGAAACCTACCATCTTCCCGCAGGCTCATCAGCACGTGAAGTCGTCTCCGCAATGGTGGCCCAGTTCAAGCGTATTTTCTCTCCGGATTGGAAAAAACGGGCGGAGGAACTGGGCCTGAGCATACGCGACGTTGTCATTCTCGCCTCCCTCATCGAGAAGGAAACGGCCGTGGAGGACGAGCGGACTCTTGTCTCCGCCGTCTTTCACAATCGGCTGCGCCGCAACATGAAACTCGACTGCGATCCGACCATCATCTATGCCTTGAAGGAACAGGATTCATTTGACGGGAACCTTCGCAAAAGGGATCTTCAGTGGGACCACCCCTACAACACCTATAAACGGGCCGGACTTCCTCCGGGTCCGATCGCCAATCCAGGCAAGAATTCCCTTCTGGCCGCCCTGTACCCCGCCGACGTTGACTATCTTTATTTCGTATCCAAAAATGACGGCCGCCATCACTTCAGCACATCCTACCGTGAGCATGTCAATGCCGTCAATGAATACCAGCGCAAAAAAAAGTGAATTCTCCTCAAAAAAGAAGAAAAACTCATCTGCCTATCGACATCATCCGTCCTGTTTTCCAGATGTGGAGAGAGGGAGATTTTTGTAGAAAAAACCCTCTGATTCTGCTATATTAATGATTCGAATGGAATATACGAAACAGGCTGTTCGGAGATGTATATTCAAGGAGGAAACATGAAAAAAGTCATCACACACACACTGTTCGCCGGATTGATGCTGAGCCTGATCGTTCCGGCTCTCTCAGCCCAGGAAGCGGAACAGGCCAAACGCGGAATGATTCCCAAAGAAGTCAAAGCGGTCTTTGAAGCAGGCCAGTCCCGGTTGGATATCCCCTTTCAAATCATCAAAAACATCTACCTTCCAACCCCACAGAATCTGCATGCCGTCTTTCTGATGGAAATCAAGAACGGCGACCTGGGATACGCCCCCATGGTGGCCTCAACTGTGGACCTGGGTGTTGAAACGGATGCCCAGTCATCGTTCGAGTCCACCCCGTCCCGGCTCCAGTCCAAGGGACACGCCTTTCTGCAGTTCAACAATGTGAAGGACGGCAGCATCGGGGAGCTGGTCAAAGAGGTCTATATCCCCTACAATTTCCAGGTTGACGGATCGTCCTATGATCCTGAAAAAACCGATTTTTATTCAATGGGATACCCTCTTCCCCCCGGCGAGTACCGCCTGGCTTTCGCTCTCTGCACGCCGAATCTCGAAAAAATCGGCGCCCAGTTCTTTGACTTCACCATTCCCGATCCCATGTCTTTCACTAAAGAGCTGGATACCACCCCCATCTTTTTCGCTAAAAATATCAAGCGCATCGCTCAGCCGGAAATCACAGTGGAAATGCACAGGGGGAACTTTGTCTATTCCGTGCTCGAGATCGAACCCAACCTGAACAACCTCTTCGCGCCCACGGATACCCTGGATATCTTTTTCTATATCTTCGGCACGCGCCCCACTCCCGAGGGAAAATATGACATCGAAGTCAGCTACGAAGTGAATCAGGACGACAAAGTGATCATCCGCTACGAAGCGCAGAAATACCTGAGAGGCCCCATTGTGAGCCAGCCTCTGCCCCTTAAAGTCACCAAGAAGGTGATCACAAAGGACGAGAAGGGCGAGATCGTTTCGGAAGAGCTCAAGCAGTCCGATATCGAACCCGGTGAGTACATTTTGAAAATGACCATCACGGATCACATCTCAGGCAACTCGACTGAGAAAACAGTCGGATTCACCGTCAAATAAGTTAGATCCTACTTTATTTTGGCCTTGATCGTCTCGATCAACGCTTTGATCGCCTCCTGCTCAGGATCGAGTCGAATGGAAGAGTTGAGCACCTTTAGAGCCTCCTCGAACTGACCCAGACGATCGTAACAGAGACCGAGAGAATTCAGCAGCCCGATATCGCTGTTGTAGATTTTATTTCCTTCCAGGAGAAACGTTAGAGCTTCTTTATAGCGCTCGAGACCGAGGAGCCCCTTGCCCTTCATCAGGTTGTAGTCGAACTGGAGATTCTCGTTGTCCTTGATGGATTCGACAATGGCCAGGCTCTCTTCGAATTTTTTCACTTTCAGCAGGAAATTTCCGTAATCGAGAAGCCCCCGGATGTAGTCGGGTTGGAGGCTGTATGCCTTCCGGTAGCTGGCCTCCGCCAGTTCGAAGTTGTCAACCTTTTCATACTGGTTGGCCTGCATGAAAAAGAAGAGAAAATTGCTGGTCATTGGAACCCCTTTGGAATGACTGATCGGGTGGGCCACCGCTTTGGCGGGCGATACGACAAAATGACCCTTCCGCTCCTCAAACGCTTCTCCCGTCTCATCGAAAAGCGTCAGCTTCAGCTCGTAATAATCGGGCGTCAGATCCAGAGAGGGAATGGTGTGCCGCAGAGTCAGAATCCTCCGAAATGTGTGAGCCGACAGGCGGATGGTGTACATTTTGTTGATGGGGTCAACGGGCTTCAGGCCTCTCACTTCGACCCTGACAAGTCCCTTCTCCCACAGTTCGGCGCTGACATTGGACAAGACGGAAAAAAAGCTGATGTCTTCGTCCGAGGAAAAGGTGTTTTTGGGATCCACCAGAAGCTTTTTATCCAGTATTTTAAAGGGGATGAAGAGATTGGGATCGTAATTGTTGAAACTGTAGCCGATCTGCGGATCGGACAGACGCGGCAGGGGCGTGTCATCGGGGATAAACACATCTTTTTCCAGCAGGCAGAACTCCTTGCCGACAGAGTTTTGCAGCAGTACGATCATTTTGTAACGCCCATTGATGACAGGGAAGGCATCCTCGATGGCGATCCCGTTGCTGCGAACCCTCTCGATATCATCCGGATCAAAATAGAAGGGAAACTCCCGGGTGTACTGGAAGATGATATCCTCATCACTCCGGCGCAGGCTGGCGTTCATCGTGAAATTACAGAAATACTGGTCACGGGGCTGGTAGTAATCGATGGAGATTTCCTTGGGGGCGATCGTGAAGTGGAGAAAGTTGATGCCCATCACCGGATCCTTGATGAGGGCGACATGAGCGTCACTTTCCTTGAAATTTGTCATGTACTCACTGCTGACCATGCCCTTGTAGTCGAGAAAATGGGTGGCGTAGGAAGGATTGATATTCATGGACGGCGATTCGATGATATCCTTCAAAATAATCATGTTGCGGGGAGACGGCTGGTAGTTGTAGGGAATTTCACCGGGGATCATGGACAGGGTGACAAGGGCCAGAGTGGGCGCCATTTCCCTGATCTGGTCATAGAACTCCTCGTAGTTTTCGATGGCGATCCCCTTGGAATGGATCATGAGCGCACCCGGCCCGTCAGAGACGGGATCGTAGAGCCGCCAGTCCCCGATGCCTCCCTTTTTCCAGAAGACGAGGACAAAATGCGGAGGAAGTCCTTTGGTGACATCCCCATAGAAGGACCAGACCTCGACGGGATAGATGCCGATTGTCATCTCGAAACGCTCGATGCTGGACGGCTCACCGAGAATGATGTAGAACTTTCCCTGATCCGTCATCCAGCCGGGACGGACCGTGCTTCGTCCGTAATATGTGTTGGCGCGGTCGAAGCGGCGGAGGTGCTCTTCCTTGTATTCGTTTTGAGAAGTGCCGGATGTCGGATCGCGGATTTTCCAGAACATTTCGATAAAGGCGTCCCGTTCCCGGTTGTTCTGCAGCTGCAGGAAGACATCCAGTTCCTTGTCTTTAATGATGTACCGGGTCAGCGTTAAAAAATCCTGATAAGGAGAAGGAAGGTCCTTTTCCTTCATTTTCTGCTGGGCGCCCAGAGATGCGACCATCATGATGGAAAGAAAAAAAAATCCGATTATTTTACGCATAAAACCATTCCTCTTCTGTTTATTTGGAGCACCAAATTCCGTGACCTTTGACCGTCAGGGTCACAGGCTTTTATTATGCAATATTATAAACCGTTTGGGTACTCTTTCCGTTTCAATCTTTCCGTTTCAATCCTTTCGAAAATCAAACGGTCAGACTTTGATGTTGAATATTTTCCGAGATTTGGACACCACTTCGTTGGCGTTGAGAACACAGTCCAGAAAATATTTTCCTTTCTCAAGTGAAAGCGGGAATCGAAAGGTGATGACATCGGCGTCAAGGAGCTCCTCTTCCGTCATTTCCAGCGTTTGTTTTTCGGTGAACTTCTTCCGTTTGCCCGTATCTTCACTGTAGATATAAAATTCAAACTCAAAATCCGTTTTGAGGATCTTATCCTCCTCACGAAAAACCATGGCTTTGGCCGGAACACCGACCACCAGTTCTGACGAATCACTGTCATATTCGACATCAAAGTCCACAAATTTCCGTCCGAATTCATCCTCTTCAGCCATCCCGAATTTCGCCCTTTCGATGGCATCGAAAAAATTGCCGTATATATCATGATAGGGATCCACCGTGTACTGGCCGTATCCGTACTTGTCGACGAAACGGACACCGAATTCATATCTATACCAGACCCACAGAATAACGGATCCCTGCACCTCGGGAATATTGTGCATGCGGGTTTCATCGATTTTGTCGGGAAATCCGAAGTAGATGTAAAACCGCCCCCGATCCGTTTTCCAACCGGGAGGGCCCTCTTTGAACCGCTTGTTGGCATAGTCGATCCGACGGAAGAATTCGACCATGAATTCGTTTTCCGCCGTCTCCGGGTCCGGGTCCCTCTTGAGCCAGAAATCTTCGATGAATTCTTCTCTGGACTCGATATCGGGCAGATGGGCAAAGATGATCTGTTCCTGTCTGGACATGATCAACCGGGCATATTCAAGAAAATCCCGGCTTGTGGGATCCAACGGAATCCCCGGAGAACGGGAGCAGCCGATGAGGCCGATGAACAAAACCGCCGCAAGATAGATTGCCGTTTTTCTCATGAACACTTCCTTTGGAAAAAATAGCCGTCAATTCGCATACGGTTCGCACGATTGACCTGTTTATCGAGCCATAAAAAAGAAGAAAAACGACCTATCCGCCGATTTTTGTTTTCAGAAAATCGATAAAACTCTTCACCTGATCCGCGCGGCCGGTTTCGCTGTCAAATTTGAGATATTTCTCAAAAACTTCAAGAGATTCCTTGTACCGGGTCAGAGCGAGATAGGCAAGCCCGAGCTGATAGAGACCGTCCTCAAAATTCTCCTGGATTTCAACCGAGCGCTTGTAGTACTTGAGCGCATCCTCAATTTTTCCCAGGTTGTAATAATTTGTGCCGATGTTGTAAAGAACGATGGGATCTTTAAGTTCATCGAATGATATTTTCCCGTACCATTCCAGGGCCTGTTCGCTCTCTCCCCGGTTCGCACAACAGTTGCCGATCGCCAGTTTGATATCGTTGGATTCGGCGTCCTTCTCCAGAACCTTTTGATAGTACTCTTCGGCTTTATCATAGTTTTCCATCTGAAAATAGGCATTGCCGATATTTTTGTTGATGATATATGCGTCCGGGTACTCGAGAAGAATGGCTTCGTAGGACGTGATGGCTTCCTGGTATTTCCCTTCGGCGAACAGGTTGTTGCTCTCTGTCAGGGCTTTCTTCAGTTCATCAGTGAGGATCAGGCCTTCAAGCGCTTTTAAGGTGAGGGTGATATCCGGATTTCTCTGATATTGATGGAACTCTACGCTGATCCGCCTCGGTTCAAATCCCACTTTTTCAAAGTCCAGGTCCCAGCTCCCTCCCCGGAGCCAGGCGGCAACCCATTTTCCCGCAGCGTCCGTAAACACTTCAAATCCATCATTCGCCAGCTGGGAAAACAATTTGACTTTAACCCCTTCGATCGGCTTCTGTTCTTCATCATAAACAAATCCGATGACACGGCCTTTCCCTTTGTAATTCTGAGCAAATACAACCGTCCCGATGAGGATGATCACGAGGGATAACGTGATTATTTTTTTCATGACATACCTCCGATTCTTATGCAATTATTCATTCGATTTTACCATAAAACAAGCCCTCTCTGCATGTTTATTCTAACATCTCACGGGCCAAAAAAAAAGCCCCTTCCGCCGAAGCGGAAGGGGCTTGAGCTTGTACTTGGACTAGATCAGCTTAGAACGTGAAGCGGACGCCCAGACGGAAAACTCTCGGGTTGAGAATTTCGTTGAGCGCGTTGTAGTTTCTTTGGGGAGAGAGGTAGTTGCTGGCGCTGCCGGCACCGTAGTAGTAAACCGTGCCCCAGTCTTTCTGGTAGCGGCGGTTGACGACCTTGTTGTTGAGCGCGTTGAAGAGGTCGAACATGAGATAGATGCGGCCGTTGTCGCCGAGCTTCAGCATTTTTTCCAGACGGACGGTCAGGTTGGTGAAAACAGGCAGACGATCGGAACCGAAGGTGGACATGTACAGCGTGTTGCTGCGGCTGGCGGGATTGGGAAGGGTGTAGTTCACGAAACCGAAGGTCTCGCGGATGATCCACCCCTCGCGGGCCATGAACGTGCCGCCGAAGTTGATGTCGAAGGGCAGCTGATAGAGCCATCCGACTTTGGCCAGCCAGCGGCTGTAGGTGTACTGGTTGATCTTACCCGAAGCTCCTCCGATGTAGGCCACGTTGGGCTGGCCTTCGAAGGCCCACCGGTTCGTGTCTTCCATCAGTCCTTTGTCTCCGTAGTGGGCGGCCTGGGTCTGCCAGGTGAAGTTGCTGTTCAGCATCCACTTGTTGGAGAGACGTTTGTTGAAAATGAGGTCGACGCCCCAGTAGTCGGTGTAGTAGTCGGGCCGTTTCTGAACCCAGCTGTAGGGGCTGTAGTTCGTGTAGGGAGCGGCCGTGTAGTACCACTCGTGCTGGCTTGCTTCGCCCGTGTTTCCCACGCCCGGCAGGGTGCCCGGAGGAGCCCCGGCGGAGGTGTACCAGCTCTGGTTCTGGACGGCTCCGGAGAGAGCGCCTGTGTAGACGTCGGCCGGAAAGTACTTGAGGCCCCAGTTATAGTTGTCATATTTGCGGTAGGTGATGTTCATCTGGGCCGCGAAGTCGTTCATCAGCTCTCTTTCGATGGTTATCATGGCTTCAGAGGTCCGGGAGGAGCCGGCGTTGGCGTCGATCTGCTGATAGGGGTCGGTCAGGCGGCCGGGATTGGTGTAGTCATATCCGCCCCAGAATGCTCCGGCTTCCGAAGTCCAGTTGCCGATGAAGTTGCCGGCGCCGTCAAACACCGGGTAGGGGGTATACGTCGCACCCGTCCTGTAGTGGTACCAGTAGAGCTCGTTGAGCTGCAGCATGCCGTCGTTGTTTCCATAACCGGCCACGCTGTCCATCCACCAGAAGTCCATCCATCCGCTCGCACCGCCGGGCATCCAGCGGCCGGCTTCTCCGACGCCCATGAAGTCACCGTAGGTGGCCAGGGCCAGCTTGGCGATGGTTTTGCCGTCGCCCATCACATCCCAGGTAAACCCGATGCGCGGGGACCAGACCTGCCAGGAATAGGCCTTGCCGTCATTGGCTACACCTTTAAGTTCCGAAATATCAACTCCGGGCAGGAGAGCATCCAGCTTGGCCTGGACCGCGGAGTCGGCGATCTTGTTCCAGGCCTTGCTTCCGGACTGCACCGCGGCGATCGTGACCGGGTTGACCTTGGGTGCCTGGCTGTCATAGCGCAGGCCGAGCAGCACGTTAAACCGGCCGAAGGTGGCCGTGTCGCTGATGTAGCCCGCGAAGGCGCTGACGCCGTAGTCACGGAAGTAACCGCGCCAGAATTCAAATCTCTTCATGCCTTTGACGAAATCCTGAACGCCGTCGCCGTCCATATCCACGGTGGCGGAGATGTAGTTCCGGCGGTAAAGCATGTTGCCGGAGTACACGGACTCGGTGTAGGCGTTTCTGTCCGCCATCTCAAATCCGAATTTCCACTCGTGCGAGGCGCCGAGAACGTCGTCCAGGAACAGGTTGGCCAGCACATTGTACTGGTTGACCGGACGTTCGACATAGTAGCGCCATTCCGAGCCGTACCACCGCTGGTCGGTGTAGTCCCACACGGGAACATCGTCGAACTCGGGATCCATGACCGGCGTCAGGTTGAAGCCGGCGTCCGAGAAGGCGTACTTCACGCTCAGGAAGAGGTTCTCCCCGAACATGTGCTCGTCCTGGAACTTCACGATCGGCGAACCGAAGTGATAGCGGCCGCCCTGGATGTAGCCGTCGGGCAGGGACGCGCTGGCGCTCCGGCCGTATTTCGATTTGGCGCCGGAGTGAATGAAGGCCTCGAACCGGTTCTCGGGGATGATCTGCAGATTGAGTTTCGCCGCGTAGTTCTGAAGCAGCGTGTCGTCGGGGGTCCCGTAAACCGTCGTGGTCTTGATGTCCTGGACACCGTAGCTGCCCCAGAACCAGGCCTTGTCGGGCCAGAGAGGCACGCCCAGGTTGAAGCCGAAGTCCTTGTTGTTCCGGATCTTGTTGATGCCCAGGAACGAGGTCCGCCCGGCCGCCCTTTCTTCGGCGATCAGGTCGGCGACGTACTCTTCGTTCAGCTCCTGGAACTTGCTGTCCGTCAGGTAAAAACGGCCGCCCAGGCTGACCTTGTTGCCGCCTCGGCGGGTGACCATGTTCAAGGCGATACCGCCGGTCTGAACCGTGACGTCCGCGCCGCCGACCGTGATCTGCATCTCTTCGAAGGCGTCGAAGTCATAGTAAGACGGTGAAGCGCCGATGGCCGCCGGGTCGGTGATGACGACGCCGTCCATGGCCCAGACGTTGTTGTTGTAGCTGGAAGCGCCGCGGCCGACGTAACTGGACTGCTGTCCGGACTCCGCGCCGCCGACGTTCTCACGGTCGGTGATGACCGAAGGAGCCATCTGCAGAATGACCCACGGGTCGCGGGCCGTCGGCAGGGACTGGAGAACCTCCTGGGTGACGTTGGTGCCGACCGATGTTTTCTTCTGGTCGACCACCGGGGTCACGGCCGTGACCGTTATCTCTTCGCTCAGAGCGCCCATCTGCATGACGATTTCAAGAGCGATGTTGGCTCCGACTTCGACGATGATGTTCTCGCGGATTTCCGTTTTGAAGCTCTGGAGCTCGGCCTTGATCATGTAGTCGCGGCCGGGAGACAGAGACATAAAACGGGCGTTCCCGCTGGCATTGGTGATTTGGGTCATCGCACCGGTTCTCAAACCGGAGACCGTGATGGTGACACCGGGCAGAGCGTTCTGCTCGTTGTCGACGACCGTAACATAGATGTTTCCTGCTCTCTGCTGTGCAACAAGCGGCAGAGCCAGCATGAGCATGCAAAGAATGGTTAAAAACTTACGCAATTTGAACCTCCTGTTTTCCCTCTTGGTGAAGGAAAATATCCTTTTGCCCTGGAACGCTGCGAAGCGTCCCACCGATACCTCTCCATGATTAAATATATACTCCGGATACCACCTCCTGAAAAAAGATGCTTACACATTAATATGAATTAGTGCAATATCCGTGCCAAATAAGAAAACATATAACTGCTAGAAAACAAAACAAATAAAAACATGAAAAGGCAGCCGAAAAGATAACATGTTCATATAAATGAATATAATCCAATTAATTGAACGGGCGGGGTTAAATCTATCCTCTTGAATTTATATTTGTTCAGCAATAGTCCTTGAATTGAGTCCGTCCTTTTTCTACACTTGGACCGTCATGACATTTATCGCCGACCTTCATATTCACTCCAAATACTCCAGAGCCACTTCCAGGGATATGACGCTTGACCACCTCGCCTGCTGGGCAAAAGTCCGGCTCACCCTTTTTTAACACAAGCCCCGCCTTGACAGAAACCCGGGTTGACTTTATATTGGAATCGGACTCAGGAGAGGCTGAATGTTAATTGAAATGAAAATCAAGGGCCTTGTTGTCGATCCCATCTCCAAGATGCCCATCGTCGTTCTGGAGGATCTCAACAGCGACAAAATGCTGCCCATCTGGATCGGGATTTTTGAGGCAAACGCCATCGCCCTCAAAATCGAGGATGTCACCACCCCCCGGCCGATGACCCATGACCTCATCAAGAATATTTTTGATGAGTTGAATATCACGGTGGACCGGATCGTGGTCAATGATGTCCGCGACAACACCTTTTATGCGATCATCCACTGCAATCAGGGAGGAAAAAATCTCATCATCGATTCCCGCCCCTCCGATGCCATCGCCCTTTCCCTGAGAACAAAGGCTCCGATCTTTGTCGAAGAGGACGTCGTGGAAAAGGCGCAGAGCCTGAAGTTCGACGAAAATCTGGAAGACTCGGAAAAACTGAAAAAATGGCTGGAAACCCTCAAGCCCGAGGATTTCGGCAAGTACAAAATGTAAAACGGATCCCGTTATTTGATATAGCCGAGTGAGCGGAGGCGCTCACGCAGTTCCGGATCCATGTCCCGGCGGCGGACGGGGCCCTTTGGGAGATTTTCGGCGATTGAAGTGAGCTCCCAGCGCTGTTTGAAGAACATGTCCTGAAATTGAAGAAAGAGCGGCAGCGACCGGTCGGTGAGAGGCGCTTTTTCTTCCGGGTCGGCCTGAAGGTCAAACAGGGCGCGCTTTTCATTTTTGAAATCAACCACCATTTTGTATCTCTCCGTTCGAAGCGCCTCCATTTTCCGGCTCTGGCTCTCCAGTCCTGCAAAAAGGGACGGCCATTCCCCCTCAACCGCCTCTTCTGAAAAGAGAGGGACCAGGCTCCGTCCCAAGATCCCGTCCGGCCTGGGCGCCTCCGTTAACTCCAGGATGGTGGGCAGAATGTCATAGATCCGGACGGGAGTTTTGACCGTCACACCTGAGGGGACGAGAGCGGGCGCCCACACGATCAGAGGAATACGGAGGGTGGTGTCATAAAG
>JAHIPL010000288.1 GCA_018894615.1 Acidobacteriota bacterium
CAGTTTCATCTATCTTAAAACAGCGATCGGGACCACCGACGGAAACCTGAGTGTAAGCCTGGCCAAGCTGGAGGAGGCGGAGTACATAAAGGTTAACAAAAGCTTTCAGGGGAAAAAACCGTTGACAACCTGTGTGGTAACAGCAAAAGGAAGAAGCGCCTTCGCGCGTCATGTCAAAGCTCTAGACAGTATTCTTCATATGGAAATAATTGAGGACTAAAAACCGTCCGATGGAAGGACAAAAAAATGAAAGATTTTCCAACATCTGAGCGATCAAAGAGACGTAAATATCGGATATCTCTGCTGTTATTTATATATGGCCTCTGTCTGCTGCCGGGGATGATGTTAACTGCAGATCTGGAATCCACTTCACCCATGGCCATAAAAAATATCCGGGTGTTTGACGGAGAGACGGTGATTCCGGAGGTCACCGTCCTCATTCAAGATGGAGTTATCAGCGCTGTCGGCCGGGATGTCATCCTTCCGTATGGCACGGATGTGATTGACGGCACAGGAAAAACTCTTCTTCCCGGATTTTTTGACTGTCATGTTCATGTCTGGCATGCAGATAACTTGAAACAGGCCGCTGTTTTTGGCGTGACAACCGTCGTGGACATGTTCATGGGTGTCAAAACCATGACTGGCATAAAAAAAATGCAGGCAGACGGACGGGCCACGGACAGAGCCTGGCTGATCTCACCGGGCACACTGGCAACCGCGCCGGGAGGGCACGGCACACAGTATGGATTGCCCATTCCGACCCTAACCAACCCCGGAGATGCGGAGCACTGGGTCAGCGACAGGATTGTGGAAGACTCCGACTTCATCAAAATTATCTGGGATGACGGCAGCACCTATAAGATGAATAGTCCTACGCTTGACCGGGAGACTGTGGCCGCCATCATTCACGAGGCTCATAGCAGAAAAAAGATGGTCATTATCCACGCCGCCTCTCTCAGACAGTGTATGCAGGCGATGGAGGATGGAGTGGACGGCCTGGCCCACCTGTATTTTGAGAACGCTTTCCATCCTGAGTTCGGACGGCTCGCCGCAGAAAAAGGCACTTTTGTCATTCCCACCCTGGCGGTTTTGGAGGGCATGCATGGTGTGGGGGACCCACTGTCGCTGACGGAGGATCCGGAATTGTCTTCCTTCCTGACACCAGATGACCGGCAGATGATCAACATGCACTCTCCGCTGGCTACTCAGACCGGCGCCTATCAAACGGCGGAAAAAACCCTGATGCAGCTGGCCGCAGCCGGTGTTCCCATTCTGGCCGGCACGGATGCTCCGAATCCCGGTACAACCTACGGCGCCAGCCTTCACCGGGAACTGGAGCTTCTGGTGAAAGCGGGGCTTTCGCCTGTTGATGCCCTGCGGGCCACAACCTCGGTCCCTGCCCGGATATTCGGTCTGTTGGACCGCGGAGTCATTCAGGTCGGGAAGGCTGCGGACCTTGTCCTGGTGGAGGGGGATCCGACATCCGACATCAAACAAACCCGCCACATTGTTGAAGTCTGGCGGAGCGGAATCAGAATCGACCGGGCCAAATACAAAGCAGCTGCAGCCAAAGCGGTTGAAGCACTGGAGAAACAGAAAGATGCGTCCCCCCCGGAAAATTCCGAAACGGGATGGATCAGCCATTTTGAGGGCGAAAAAATCACCTCGGAATTTGGTGCCGGATGGAGCATTTCAACAGATAGTATGATCGGCGGCAAATCCAAAGCAAGTTTTGAACGTATGGAAGGAGGCGCCGAAAGTGGCACTGGGGCATTATCGATCACCGGCGAAATCAATGAAGGAGCCCAGAATCGCTGGGCAGGAGCCTTTTTTTCGCCCGGAGCGGTGATGATGCAACCGGCCAACCTGTCTTCTAAAAAAGGTTTGAGCTTCTTGGCTAGAGGCGACGGTAAAACCTATTCCGTCATGATCTTTGCCCAGAGCCTGGGCTATATTCCGGCTGAAATTAAATTCACCGCCGGGCCGGAGTGGAAGGAACACGTGTTCGATTGGTCGGATTTCGGGGTGGAAGGTTTTGATATTATGGGCATCTTTATCGGTGGTTCTTCTGAATTGGGTCCCTTCAGTCTCACGCTCGATGAAGTCCGGCTTCTGAATAAACAATAGAAGGAAATGTATCACACAGCCCAAAGTCAAGTGATGGTCATGGTTCGGCCGCCGCTTTCCTTCATGAGGGCGGTCACCTTTTCCTCATCCACTTCGATTCCGAGGCCCGGACCCTGAGGAACGGCGGCCGTTCCGTTTTCGATTTTTATCGGATTTTTAAGGACATCGGCGGTCAAAAACTGGGGACCGTTGAGGACCGCCGCCTTCTGCAGGCCGTAGGCGCCGTAGAGGGCCAGGGCGGCGGCCAGCATGATGTCTGGGTCGGTCAGACCGCTGCCCAGCCACATGAGATCGTTTTCGAGGCAGATTTCGATCTGTCGCCTGTTGGAGAGAAGCCCCCCGCAGCGGGCCGGCTTCATAGCCACACCGTTACACATCCCCAACCTGATAAATTCGATGAGGTCGGTCGGTGACACCACCCCTTCATCCATCAGAATGGGAAGAGCGCCCTGCTTTTTGAGCGCCTGGTATCCGCTGATCCGGTTGGGCCGCAGGGGAGCCTCAAGGACATCGACACCGGCATCGACCAGACGGGGTGCCGCCTGCAGGGCCGTTTCAGGCGTGTACCCTCCGTTGGCATCCGCCCACAGGAACGTATCCGGCGCCAGTTTCCGCACCCGGCGGGCCAGCGCGGCGTCAAAAACCGGATCGGGCGCCACCTTGATGTTGAAATGGCGGTAGCCCCGGGCTATTCCTTCCTCCGTCACCTTTTCCACTTCATCAAGGGAGAGGACATTGACAGTCCAACTCAGGGTGATGGAACCTCCAGCCGGTTTTCCCCACATCTGCGCCAGTGACTGCCCCAGAAGTTTTCCTTTGAGGTCGTGAAGAGCGACATCGATGCCTGCTCGTGTGATGGGCATGCCGGTCGAAAAACCCGGCGCGATGGCTCCGTCCATCTTGATGTGGGCGCCTTCGATGTCCAGGGGATTTTGACCGATCAGGACCGGGGCAAAATAATCCCGGAGGCAGACGACCGCCGTCTCGAGGGTTTCATAACTCCATTTGGCGATGGGAAGGGCTTGTCCCCAGCCGGTCGTTCCGTCGGAGGTTGTGATTTTGACCACAACCGCCGCCCGTCCGGCGGAGCCGTGAGGTCCGGTGAAGAACTTAAAATAACCGGTCATGGGATAACACAGGGGAAAAAGATCGATACGTTCGATTTGTATTCCACCCGGTTCGGTTATTGAAAGTTCCACTTCGTTCGTTTTGATATCCTGGTTATCAAGAACCATTCCGGAATCTCTCCGATCGGAAGACAGAGCAAAAGCGGCGGCCGGAACCGCCGCCAGAAATTCGCGGCGTTTCATTTCCGATTTTCTCCCTTGCAACGCGGCCGGTTCCCTGTCCTCATTGCCAGTGTCCTTTGATGTATTGTTGGTAGCGTTCGGCCACCCGCCCGCCGGCCACGTCCCCACTGTGGACCAGCACACTAATCCGCTGCTTTATGGAAAAACCCTTTTCCAGGATGAAGGGCTTTCCGCTCAGCCGGTCCGCCCGCCGCGGGCCGAAGCAGCCGTATTCCCTCGTCAGCCAACGGTGGTCCTCCCCGTCCGGCCACTGAAAGACGGCCACACCCTCCATCACACCTTCCACCTCGGCGCTGTAATCGATCCAGAGAGCGACCTTCATGTTGGTCGCCTCCTGCCCCCTGGTCCCCATGTCGGAAACAATTGTCCCGCCGTTCTCGCCGTTGAATACCGTGTGAAGCCGAAGATAGGGCCAGGCGTAGTGCACGTCATCGCTTTGGAATTCCACGTTCCCGTAGGACGCCTTGAGCACAAAGGTGACATCCAGCATGAACTCCCCTCCCCCGAGGTCGTGAAAAATCATGGTCCGTGTCTCATCCAGCAGGGGGGTCGTCCCGTCCATCTCCCACACCAGCTCGCACATGACCTCGGCCCTATTTTTCGCGGTTTCAAGACGGCTGATTTTTTGGTGGCGGATACGGTCCATAAAGGGCGGGCCGTAGTCGTTTTCACCCACCGGATTCCCTGAATAAAGGGCATTGTAGGTGCTGACCTGTCGTCCCCCATCCAGGCTCACGGTGTCGGCAAACCAGAAGGAGCGGTGATGGGGATAGGGCTCTGTTTTCTGAACGAGCATGTTTTTGCCCGATGGGCTGTTCATGGGCCAGTAGTGAACGATGTCCCACTCCTCCCCGTAGCGGTAGATCAGAACTTCCCGCCCGTTCATTTGAATGGACAGGTTTCCGGCCACTTCATCATTTTGTAGGTTAAAGGAATCGGGGGAAGGGGCCGGACAGGCCGTGAGGACAAGAAGGCCCACAATGAGACAAACAATCATCACTATCTTTGATTTCAATCGTCACTCCTCACTAAAGGGCCTCCACTTTCGTAGTCGGCGAACCTTCATCTCACCGGAAAAAACCGGAATCAGACCACCCAAGGCTTGCGGTGCTCGTAGTCCAGCCAGCGGTTGGCCTCGTCGTCGCCGATAAACCGTTCTTTGACCGAGTCCCAGCGAAGTTTCCGTCCGAGCTTCATGGCAATGTGAATCAGAACACAGATGGAATTGGAGCGGTGCCCCACATCGACCGGCGTGATGGGATCTTTGCGGCTGCGCATGGACTCCAAAAAGTTTTTCATGTGGTTGGAGCTGTTGATGAGCTGAATTTCACCGGCCTGCGGCTTTTCCCTCAAAATATCACGGTTGAAAGCGTGAATCTCTCCCCTCTGGACAAAAATCCAACTCATGTCCCCTTCGAACCGGACGCCGGCCGGCTCTCCTGTCTCCACGATCATTTTGACACCGTCCGCATACATCGTTTCGGCATAAAAAGTGGTGTGGACATCGAACAATCCCCGGTCGGGAAACTTCCCCCGCGCCTCGATCTCGACGGGCCCCGTGTCGTCCGAACCATGCCCCCACTGGGCGGTGTCTATCATGTGGGATCCCCAACCCGTGATCATGCCGCGGCAG
>JAHIPL010000289.1 GCA_018894615.1 Acidobacteriota bacterium
ACACCGGAGCGAAGGGATTCCTCATCCCGGGCTATGCGCATCCCCTTGCCGCCGCCCCCGGCTGAGGCCTTGATCATCACCGGGTATCCGATGGCGGCCGCCTCGCGGGCAGAATCATCCAGCGAACCCAGCGTGCCTTTCATTCCCGGAATGATGGGAATGCCGGCCTTTTCCATGGTCGTGCGGGCCCGGACCTTATCGCCGACAAGTTCCATGGATTCCGATTTCGGCCCGATGAACACCAAGCCGCTCTTCTCACACATCCGGGCGAATTCCGCATTTTCGGCCAGAAAACCGTAACCGGGATGAACGGCCTCGGCGCCCGTCGCCCGGGCCGCATCGATGACCCGTGCCATGTCGAGATAGCTCTCAGCGGCCGGCGGAGGACCGATACAGACGGCCTCGTCCGCGACTTGAACATGAAGGCTTCGCCGGTCCGATTCGGAATAGACGGCCACGGTTTGAATCCCCATCTCCCGGCAGCCGCGGATAACGCGAACCGCAATCTCCCCCCGATTCGCCACCAGTATTTTTTTAAACATCACTCAATCCAGTTCGGCTTCCGTTTTTCCAGAAACGCCGCCATCCCCTCCTGCCCCTCAGCGCTGACACGCAGCTCGGCGATCATGCGGGCCGTGAATTCCTTCACCTCGGCGGTCCGCATGCGCGGCACCTTGTAAAGGAGCTCCTTGCAGGAAGCGATGGCCTCCGGGCCGGACGTCAGAAGATTTTCGATCAGACCATCCACGGCGGATTTCAACTCATCCCCGGGATACACCGCATTGACCAGCCCGATGGCCAGCGCCCTCTCGGCCGTTAGGCGCTGTCCCGTCAGAAAATACTCCCGGGCCATGCTCTCCCCTATTTTCCGAATGACAAAGGGAGAGATGGCGGCGGGGACGAGGCCGATTTTTACCTCGCTCAGGCCGAACCGGGCCGAATCCGCTGCATAGGCGATATCACAGGCGGACACAAATCCCGTTCCCCCGCCGATGGCCGCTCCGTTGACCATGGCCACGGTGGGCTTGGGCAGGGCGTATATCTTCTGCATGAGCTCCGCAATATTGAGGGATTCCTCCATGTTCTGCTCGAATGAATAGTTCACGATCTCCCGCATCCAGTTCAGGTCGGCACCGGCACAGAAGGATTTTCCCTCCCCGGTCAGGACAACCACCCTTACATCCTCCGCTCCCTTGATGTCGTCAAAGAGAGCGTTCATCTCGTCGATCATGTGGGCATTGAAGGCGTTATGCACTTGAGGCCTGTTCAAAATGACCCAGAGAACCCTGCCCTCCTGCCGGGGAACGATGGTCGAATACTGTGTGTCTTTCATGTTCACATCCTGAATATACCGACCTTGTAGTCGGGAATGGAAGCGTTCAGGCTCATGGCGATCCCCAGCCCCAGCGCGTCCCGCGTTTCAAGCGGATCCAGGATGCCGTCATCCCAGAGGCGGGCCGTGCTGAAATAGGCGCTGGCCTCCTCCTCATATTTGTCCAGGATGGGCTGGCGGATCTCCCGGATCTGCTCTTCGGTCAATTTCTGCCCCTGGGTCTTCAGCCCTTTGATCTTGACGGACGCCAGGACGTCGGCCGCTTGTTCTCCTCCCATGACGCTGATCCGCGCAGTGGGCCACATCCAGAGCAGCCGGGGACCGTAAGCCCGGCCGCACATGGCGTAGTTGCCGGCGCCGTAGGATCCTCCGACGATGACCGTGAATTTCGGAACATCGGCGTTGGCCACGGCATGGACCAGCTTGGCGCCGTCCTTGGCGATTCCGCCGTACTCGTACTGTTTGCCCACGATAAATCCGGTGATATTCTGAAGAAAGAGCAGAGGAACTTTCCGCATGGCGCACAGCGTGACAAAATGCGCCCCCTTGACCGAGCTTTCGGAGAAGAGCACGCCGTTGTTGGCCAGAATTCCCACGGGATAACCCAGAATGCGGGCGAATCCGCACACCAGTGTCTGGCCGTAGAGCTCCTTAAATTCCTGAAAGCGGCTCCCGTCCACGAGCCGGGCGATGACCTCCCGGATGTCGAAGGACTTGCGCAGATCAGCCGGAATGATCCCGTAAAGCTCTTTCGGATCATAATAAGGATCCTCCGTTTCCTTGATATCCAGATCGAACCGCTGCGGAGGATTGAGGGTTTCGACGATGTTGCGGGCGATCTCGATGGCATGCGCATCGTTCTGGGCGTAATAATCACTCACTCCCGATATGCGGCAGTGCACATCGGCGCCGCCGAGGTCCTCATCGGAAACCACTTCACCGGTCGCCGCCTTGACGAGGGGCGGGCCCCCGATAAAGATGGTTCCCTGCTTTCGAACGATCACGGTTTCATCGCTCATGGCGGGGACATAGGCCCCGCCCGCCGTGCATGATCCCATGACGATGGAGATTTGGGGGATGCCCAGGGCGGACAGGCGGGCCTGATTGTAAAAGATCCGGCCGAAGTGTTCCTTGTCGGGAAAGGTGCCGGCCTGGTGAGGAAGAAATATTCCGCCCGAATCCACAAGGTAGATGCAGGGAAGGCGGTTCTCCAGCGCCACTTCCTGGGCCCGGATGTGCTTTTTTATGGTCATGGGAAAATAGGTTCCGCCCTTGACCGTCGCATCGTTGGCGATGACGAGCACCTCTCGTCCGTGAACGATACCGACTCCGGTCACCATGCTCGCTCCCGGCGCCTCGTTGTCATACATGTCGACGGAGGCCAAGGCGTTCAGCTCCAGAAAGGGCGTGTTCCGGTCGAAAAGCCTGTCCAGCCGCTCCCGGGCCAACATTTTACCGCGGGATTTTTGAAGCTCACGGTATTTTTCAGGCCCTCCCAACTGAATTTCGGCCCGGCGCGTTTTGTATTCCCGGACGGCCTGCTCCATCCTGTCGAAATTGGCCTTGAATTCAGGACTCTTCGCGTCGATCTTACTTTCAATTCTAAACATGGTCACCTCACCCCAAAAAAAGGCGGCCCGTCAAAAAATTCACATGATGCCGCCGCATCCGTAAAAAATTATTTTACATGAAAGGGCGTATCGTTCAAATTTCCGGGACAAACTTGTAGCCGTAGAAAATGACTCCGGCCTTCCCGTCCTGGGAGATGCGCCGGAATTCAAGCCGGACGCGTTTTCCAACCGCCAGTTCGGAAAAATCACAGTCCACGATCTGCCCCGTGATCCGGACGCCATCGTCCAACTCGACGATCCCCATGGCATAGGGAGCCTGATCCACAAAAGGCTGGGGAGGCGTGTGGATGACGGTGTAGGTCATCACTTTACCTGCTTCGGCGATCTTCGTTGGTTCGAATTCGCGGCTTCCGCAGGCTGAGCAGACGAGGCGCGGAGGAAAGAAGATTTTCCCGCAGCCTGTGCAGCGGGAGGCTTCATAACGATAACGTTGAGGAATTTCTCTCCAGTATCTTGATGGTGTCGGCATGGTGTTCCTCCTTATTCCCTTTCGAAGATGTGGGTGACCGTGCTGGCGCCGCTGCCTCCCATGTTCTGGGTCATGGCGATCCTGGCGTTTTTGACCTGGCGGCCTTCCGCTTCGCCGCGGAACTGCTTGACGATTTCATAGACCTGAGCGATCCCGGTCGCCCCGACGGGATGCCCCTTGGATTTCAGCCCGCCGCTGGGATTGATGGGGAATTTCCCCTCAATGGCGGTTTTTCCGGCTTCGACGGCCGGCCCACCTTTTCCCTTGTCCACCAGGCCCAGGGCTTCCATCACACAGATCTCGGCAATGGTGAAGCAGTCGTGAACCTCAAAGAAATCAATATCAGAGGGTTTCTTATCCGCCATGGCGTAGGCCTGCTTGGCAGCCAGGTAAGTGGCCTCGAGCCAGGTGGGGTCGTCCCGGTCGCAGAGCTGAATGGTGTCGGTGGCATGGCCCGTCCCGATAACCTTGATGATGGGTTTTCCCAGTTTTTTAGCCATATCGACCGGACAGAGGATAGCTGCCGCCGCACCGTCCGTGATGGGCGAACAGTCGAGGATGCGAAGAGGATCGGCGATCATGACGCTCTTCAGAACCCCGTCCACCGTGATTTCGAAGGGATACTGGGCATTGGGATTATTGGCGCCGTTTTTATGATTCTTGACGGCGACCATGGCCAGCTGCTCCCTCGTTGTCCCGTACTTTTCCATGTGGGCTCTGGCTATCAAAGCGTACAGGCCGGGGAAGGTGATGCCGTGATAACATTCATACTCCTGATCGGCGGCCGTTCCCAGACCAAAAGTGGCTTCGGGACCGGTGGAATCGGTCATCTTTTCCACTCCGCCGACAAGCACCACGTCATTCATTCCCGAAGCGACCTCCATGTATCCAAGGCGCATGGCCAGACCTCCCGAAGCGCAGGCCGATTCCACCCGAGTCGAGGGGATGTGGCGCTGGCCCAGATAATCGGCGGCCAGAGCGGCCAGGTGCTCCTGCCCGACAAACAACCCGGAGGACATGCAGCCCACATACATGGATTGAATACGGTCCACTCCGGAGTCATCGATGGCGGCGAGGGCCGCTTCCGTGAACAGGTTTCTCAACGATTTATTCCAAAGTTCTCCGAATGGAGTGATTCCCACTCCGATGACAGCAACGTCTCTCATGATTCCTCCCTACTCCGCCTTCAGTATTTTGTGCCGGAACTTGGCGTATTCGCCGTATTCCAGATATTTTTTGTTTGTGTCCAGAATATCTCTCGTTTTTGGGGCCAGATCGCGGACCTCGTCGATCCGGTCGGTCACCTTCCAGATGAAGGCATCGCTTCCCGCTCCGGAGCCGTAAGAGACAAGCAGAATCCGGTCTCCCGGCTTGGCGATATCCAGAGTGGAGGTCAATCCGAGCGGAGAGGAACCGGAATAGGTGTTCCCCAATTTGTTGACGAGCCAGCCCGGTTCGATCTGTGCCTTATTAAAGCCGAGGATCTGTCCCACCTTAAAAGGAAACTTCCCGTTCGGTTGATGAAAAATGACATAAGCGAAATCCTTCGGAGACGTGCCGCTCTTTTTCATGATCCCCCGGGCCGCCGCTGTGATGTGGGTGAAGTACGCCGGCTCTCCGGTAAACCGCCCGCCGTGCTGTGGGTAGTATTGGTACTCCCGCCGCCAGAAATCCGGCATGTCCGTCATGTAGGCATAGGTTTCTTCGGACACCGCCACACAGTTTTCCTTTCCAAAGATGAAGGCCGCCGCGCCCGCCGCCGCCGAGTATTCCAGGGCGTCTCCGGGCGCCCCCTGAGATGTGTCGGCCCCGACACCGAGCCCGTACTTGATCCGGCCGGCCTCCACCAGGCTGAGGGCGATAAACATGCATTCCGTTCCCGCTTTGCAGGCGAATTCCAAATCAGCCGTGTGGCATTCCGGCGTGGCGCCGAGCGCTTCGGCCAGAACGGTTCCGCTCGGCTTGACGGCATACGGATGGGATTCCGATCCGATGTACGCCGCTCCGATTTCAGCCGGATTGATCCCCGCTCGGCGAATGGCCCTCCGGGACGCTTCCACGGACATCGTGATGGTGTCCTGATCGGGAGCGGGAACCGATTTTTCCTCGAGCATCAAGCCTCTTTTGTAACTGGGCGCGTCCGTCCCCCAGACCTTGGCGATCTCTTCCACTTTGATCCGGTTCCGGGGAATATACGCACCATACCCGATAATACCTACCATTGAGTACCTCCCATTTGGAAAGTTGAAGTGAATGCTTTATAAAATTGTTTCATGCCTTGAAAAGAATTCATCGTGTCATAATTAAAAATTGAAGTCAAGATTATTCACCCGAACCGAAAACAGGCCTGAATTCCGCCTTTGTCCCCTCCTCCAAAACAGGCATTTGACACCAAACCCGTTCAAAAATACAATGGGGGCAATGCCACTCCCTATCCTGTCCCCGTCCCAGCACACCGGTCCAATCCGAGTGTTTCCGCGATGGAACTTTTTTAACACGGATCTCGTCTATGCGGGTGTATGACGTGTTGACAAAAAGGATGATTCAGGAATGCTTAAACGGAGACCAAGGAGCCTGGCGAATGCTGATTGACACCTATTCAAAAAAGATCTTCAACCTGGCCTACCGGTTTGCCGGGAGTTATGAAGAAGCGGAAGATCTGACGCAGGAAATTTTCGTGAAACTCCACCACTCCCTGTTCAAGTTCGACGTCGAGAAAAATTTTACGGCCTGGCTCCTCACTCTTTCCCGGAATCACCTCATCGACCGCTACCGTAAAACAAAATGGGAGAAAACGTCGCGCGACTCCTTCGATGAGCACCATCTCTCCGCAGACGAACGGTTCAATCCGGAAGAAGGGATTCTGCAGCGGGAAACCAAACGGATGGTCTGGGACGGCCTCAAACAGCTTTCCCCGGACACCCGGATGGTGATCATCCTGCGGGACATTCAGGGAAAATCCTATGACGAGATCGCCGAGGTCATGGATCTTCCACTGGGCACGGTCAAATCCCGTGTCAACCGCGGGCGGCTGCAGCTGGCAAAAACGCTGAAAGACAAAAGGGAGGTTCTTCATGGCACCCTGTGAAGGCATCGAACATCTTCTCCCTTCCTATCTGGAAGAAGACCTTTCCCCGCAGGAACGCCGGGATGTCGAGACACACCTCGAATCCTGCCCGGCCTGCCGGACCCTTCTGGCGCTTCTCGAAGAGACGGCTCTTTCTCTGGCGGATATGCCCGAACTTGAGCCCCCGCACAGCCTGAAGGAAAAGCTTTATTGCATCCCCGCCGGAAAAAGAATCACATTCGCCTTCTCCGATTTCCTGCGAAGGCCCATGGTTCAGCCCGTTATGGCGGCCGCATCCATCCTCTTCATCCTGTTTTCCATCTACACCGTTCATCCCCGGCGCCAGGAGATCAACCGGGCCGTCGACCGTGAATTTCACCGCGGCGTGCGGGCGGTCAGCCAGGTCTATGCCAAAGCGGAGTCCTGGACATCCTCGCTGGGAGAACACAGGGACACCGTCCTCGATACCCTTAAAAAGATCGGCCTCTTCGGCCAGGGGAAAGGGGAATAATTTAACGCCAGCCATGGAGGAAAAAAATGGCAGATAAAATCGTTGTTCAAAGACCACCCAAATCACCGGCCCTGGCCGGCATCCTTGCATTCTTCTTTCCCTTCGGTATCGGCGCCTTCTACAACCGGCAGTACACCAAAGGTCTGATTTATCTTGTCGGTTTCGCCGCCCTCGTGACCATGCAGACCACCGGCGAGGGACAGCCCTTCTGGGGACTGATTCTGGCCGGCTTTTACTTCTACCAGCTCATCGAGGCCGTCCAGGACGCCGGCCGCATCAACAGGCTCGCCCTCGAAGGGCCGAATGTTGAAAACGGCAAAATTCAGGAGTTTCCCGAAGCTTTTCGTTCGGGGTCCATCTTCTGGGGAATCATTCTTATCGCCCTGGGCACTGTTTTTCTTTTGGCCAATTTCGAGGTCATCGACTACGGCATTCTCTGGGATTTCTGGCCGTTGGCCGTGATCGGCGTCGGCGCCAAGTTCATTTTCGATTACTACAAAAACCAGAATACCAAATAGAGGAGAAAACCAATGACAGTTCAACGTCAGAGAGACACCCTCGTGTGGGGCATCATCCTCATCGTCTTCGGCGGCATCTTTCTGCTGCATAATCTGGATATCGAGGTCTGGGATTCCCTGTCCCGGCTCTGGCCCCTCATCCTCATCGTCTGGGGAGGCTGGAAGCTCTATCTCGGTTTGAAGGAACGCAGCGAAAAGCCGTCCGAATAAGGCAGCATCATGCGAGGCAAAGAATTTGTGCTCCTGGTCCTGATCATTTGCGCCGGTGTTTTTTTTCACCATGTCCAGACCGGACGCATTGGTTGGGACTGGGACTCCGAGGATGTCTTCTTCTTCGGAGGCGAGGAATTCACGCGAACCGAAACCATGGATCCGGACACCTCCGAAATCTCCCTGTTCAAGATCGACAATCCCAGCGGGAGCATGGAAATACAGGGCAGCGACGACACCCGTGTCCACATCACCCTCGAAAAAAAGATCTGGAGCCGGGATGAGAAGAGGGCTGATGAAATCGAAAAAAACATCCGCCTTATTGTTCGAGAGGAGGGCGGGGCCCTCTTCATCGGCACATCCCGGAACGAAGACAGAGGACGGCGCCTGCGCACCCATTTCAGAATTCAGGTGCCGCACACCAGCCGAATCGAGATAAAAAACGCCAACGGGCCGGTGAAACTGACCCGGGCGGGATCCGCCCATATTTATAACCGGAACGGATCGGTGACGGTGGTTGACATCGCAGGCGATCTCACCGTAGAAAGCAGCTACGCGGATGTCGATGTTCAGGATGTCGGCGGCCGCTGTCAAATCGACAGCCACAACTGCGCCATGACGGTGAAATCCATCCAGGGACCCCTTCAGATTCATCACCGCTACGGAAAAATCCGAGTCGAAGACGCAGCGGCCGGTGTTTTGATCGACGGATCCCACAGTGAAATTTTCGGTCGGCGCATTCGTGGCAGGATTGAAGCCGAGAGCAGCTACCGCAGCATCCGTCTTTTTGACGTCGCCGATATCGCACTGACAGGCTCCAACTGTCCCATCGAAGTGGACGAGGCGACGGGGGAATGCCGCATTCACAACACCTACGCGAACATCAACCTCTCCCGCATTCAGGGCAGTGTCACCATCAAAGGAAAAAACACCGGGATTCTCGGCAGGGAAATCACGGCCGGCACCATCACCATCTCATCCACTTACAAAAAAACGGAACTTATCCGATTCAGCGGACTGACCGACATTCATCTGGAAAACGGAGATATCCTTCTGACACCCTCTCCCCTCACCCATTCCATCGAAGCCGGCGGCGATTACACCAACATCGTCCTTATCTGGCCGGAGGGAGCCCGCTACCCATTTGAAGCACGGGCCGGCCTGGGCGATATCCACTGGGAGATGGACGACCCCGTCACCACCGAGGAAAAGAACGGCCTGTCCATCGTCAAAGCCTATGCGGATGAAACGGGCCGTCCCTCCATTCTGCTGGAATCGAAATACGGAACCATCACCGTCAAAAAAGAGGCCGTGCGTCAGCCGTGATTGCGGCGGGAGCGGATCTTTTCCGCCAGGCATCCGTTGACCTTGATGTTGAAGTAGGAGATGAGATTGGAAAGATCCTTCTTGAACTTGGTCACATGGCGGACAAAGTCGCTCTCCATTTTAAACCGCAGCAGATTCTCGAATTCCGATACGTCGTCATAAAGCTCGATCAGGTAATGGTTGATGGTCCGGTACTGGGCATTGATGTCGATCAGGTCCTTGCCGGAGATGTCGTCGTATTCAATGTATTTGGGATTCGCCTCCAGAATCTGAAGGCTTTCCTCATGAAGTTCATTGATTGATTCCTTTATTTCCTGAAAAAAGGATTTGTACTTCAGCGGCTTTTTCATCTTCTCTTCGGCTTTATCGATCAGCATGTCGTACTGCGTCTTCAGGGACTCGATGTACTCCTTGACGCCGAAGTGCTTGCGCCGAAATTGATAAAGGTCGATAAAATCCCGCCCGATATAAATTTTATCCTGATAATTGGAGATCAACTCCCGGGGAGAATGGGTGTAGAATTTCACTTCGTACTGCCGCCCCCCGGTGTCCCGCTCGCGCAGCCGGGCCAGAATCATGGACTGGTTCTGCTCAACGAAATAGCTGTTGACATCGATCAGGACGGAATATTCCGCCAGATTGTGAATGATGTATTCCTTGACGGCATCGAGAGTGTTTTCGCAGGTGGAGGTGAAGTCCGTGATCACGGCGTTGGGGCTGGGATTGATCACGGAATAGGATGGAGAGAGGAGATACAGGATTGAACCCTCGCCCAGTTCGAGGTACATGTTTTTGAGGGCATTTTTGTGCAGGTCATCGAGAAGCATCCCCGTCTGCGAATCCAGCTTGTCGATCTCCAGTTTTGTCAGTTCCGCAACTTCATTCATTTTCGTCTGCCTTTTCGGTCATCAAAATGGTATCACCGCCGTTTCGAAATGTCCAGTCGGGATTCGCGTACCGGGACATCTCGATCCCTTTGATTTTTTCCCATTCATCCGGCGAGAAATCCAGTTTCTGAAAGGACGCCTGAAAAAAATCAGCCATCCCCTCGACAAAATGATTGACGGCCCAATCAAAGGAAACCATTCGTCCAAGGGCTTCCGAGAGAGAAATGATTCGGAGGACATTTTCGGAAGGGGGGAGGGCGGACACGGACTGAAGCAGGGCTTCGTCGTTTTGGATGGGGATGGAACCGTGTTGAAGAAACCGATCTCCCACCCGTTTCTGGGCGCTGCCGATGATTTTTTTCCCGGCGACCTCGACTTCATTCCGGGCCGGATGGGCAAAACAGGGCAGAATCCCGCGGGTGTACTCCGCCGGAGGCGCGTCGGCCAGAACAGGACTTAATCCCATCCTCTCAAGCCCTCTTATCAATCCCAAGGAGATCAGGCGGTAGGACTCCCCCACCGTCGTCGAAAATGTATCCGTGTCGGAAGAGGTGAGGGAATAGGTGATCTCCCGGTGATGGAGCACCAGCTTGCCTCCCGTCAGGCGGCGAACGACATCCAGGCCGTTCTTGCGGCAGAAGTCAATGTCGACCACCCTGTTTACCCTCTGTGAATACCCGACGGATGCCGTGGGGTGTTTCCAGGAGTAAAAACGGAGATAGGTCCCGGGTTCTCCGCTCAGCTTCGTGAAGAGATACTCATCCACGGCCATATTCAGGGAACCCCTGTGGGATTCGGGGTCGACGATCAGAAACCAATTTTTCATTTTCAGCTTTCCATCGGGGAGGGGGAGGAAATGGAGCGGGCAACGGGGATCGAACCCGCGACTTCAAGCTTGGGAAGCTTGTACTCTACCAGCTGAGTTATGCCCGCTC
>JAHIPL010000290.1 GCA_018894615.1 Acidobacteriota bacterium
CCGAAAAGCTGGTCGTCGAGATCGTTCCGGTCCGTGATGACGAGCAAAGTGGGATTTTCCATCGCCGGATGACGGATCACTTTCCCCGCAAAAAACGCCATCAGCAGGCTTTTCCCGCTGCCCTGCGTGTGCCAGATGACACCGATGCGCCGTCCGCCGAAGTGCTCGGCTCCAGGGCCATATCCTTTCCTCCAATCCTTCCATTCGAGAGGCCTTTTTTCATCGTGTTTGGGATACCGGCCATAAAGCTTCTCCGGTTCGGTCTCAATACCACACGCAGAAAGAGCACATTCCACCGCTTTGTTGACGGCATGGAACTGGTGATAAGCCGCCGCTTTCTTGTAGATCAGGACTCCGTCATCCTCGAAAACCATAAAATTCAACACCAGATCGAGAAAACGGCGCTTGTCGAATACACCCTTAAGGAGCACTTCGAGTTCCACCGATCCGCGGGGCGCGATCTCCTTTCCGTCAATGGTGCGCCAAGGCATGAACCGGTCCCAGCCGCTTGTCAGCGTCCCGCCGCGAGCTTCGAATCCATCGGATATGACAAGAAGCTCGTTGTAGATGAAGAGCCCGGGAATATCGGCTCTGTAGGTCTGAAGCTGATTGAAGGCCTGCTGAATGGTGGCCTTTTCATCCGCCGGGTTTTTGAGCTCAAGGATGCCCAGGGGAAGGCCGTTGACGAATACCACAATGTCGGGTCTGCGGTTTTTCCGGTTTTCGATGACGGTGAACTGATTGACGGCCAGCCAGTCGTTGTTATCGAGATCATCGAGGTCCAGAAGCCACACCTTGTCATAGACTTCGCGGCCGTCTTTCCTGTAGGACACATCTACGCCATCCGTCAGCATCCGATGAAACCGCCGGTTGTTTTCGATCAAGCTGGGCGAATCCGTCCGTGTGATTTTACGGACAGCATCACTGATGGCATCCGGAGGAATAGTGGGATTGATGTTTTCCAGAGCGGGATGAAGCCTCTCCAGCAAAACAACCTGACCGTAATCCCCCCGTTCACAAACCAATCCGTCAGGGCTGATATCAGGGCCAAATGCGGTATTCCACCCGAGAGATTCAAACCATTCAAGTGCGGTTTGTTCGAGTATATCTTCCGTCGTTTTACTCATCATCTTCTTCGTGCTTGCCTCGAATCCGTTTTATTTCTTTGTCAAAGTCGGAGATATATTCCCGGTCCTGCCTCTTACGAAAAGCGTCATACTCCTGTTCGGCTTTTAGTTTGGCCTCCAAAGCACTGACTCTCCCTTTGTCTTCAAGGATGGGATAATCCGAGAGCTCTAAAAAATTATGAAGGAACCGAACCCAGTCTTCCATCTTCATCAGGATCCGGCGCTCGGCCCGATTTTCCGCAAGATCGAGATATGCGGATACAATACGGTTCAATGCTTTGATATGCACCTCATTCAGATAATTCTTGGCTGTGGAAATATCGGATTTCAATATTTTTCCGTCCGGGGCATGCTTCCAGCTTGATAATCCCATGTATGGTTTACCGGAATCGGCGGAATCATAGATGATTTCGGCAGCAGTCTTTCCGGTAATGGCCCAATGAAGTTTGTTCTGCACTTCTGCAAAGAACTCCATTGTGATGGGGGCCTCTTTGTCATAATCGGCGGACAACGAGTATATATCGGTGATCTTTTGATAGAAACGCCGCTCGCTGGCTCTAATCTCTCGAATGCGTTCAAGGAGCTCCTCGAAATAATCCCTGCCGAAATGTCTCCCCTGTTTCAACCGTTCATCATCCAAGACAAATCCCTTGATGATGAATTCCTTCAAGGTTTTGGTCGCCCAAATACGGAATTGGGTCGCCTGATAGCTGTTCACCCGGTACCCCACAGCTATTATGGCGTCGAGATTATAAAATTTGGTTTTATAGGTTTTACCGTCGGCGGCAGTTTGTGCAAATTTTGCACATCCTGAATTTTCATTCAACTCTTCCTCTTTAAAGAGATTGCCTAAATGTTTTGTGACAACCGATCGTTCTACGCCAAACAGATCGGCTAAGGACTTTTGACTAAGCCAGAAGTTTTCATCTTGATATAAAACTTCAATCTTTCGGTCCCCATCCGGAGTACTATAAAAAATGATTTCACTGGTCATAGTCCGGCCTCCACAACGAACTTCTC
>JAHIPL010000291.1 GCA_018894615.1 Acidobacteriota bacterium
CAGAGCGATGCAGGCTCCGTTGATGGAGGCCATCCGCGTTCCTCCATCAGCTTGAATGACGTCGCAGTCGATGATGATGGTTCTCTCTCCCAACAGATTCATGTCGACGACCGTTCGGAGCGCCCGGCCGATCAGCCTTTGGATTTCCTGGCTTCGTCCTGAAGTCCGGCCTTGGTTCCGTTCTCTGATGTTGCGTCGGTCCGTCGAACGGGGAAGCATGGCGTATTCCGCCGTGATCCATCCTTTTCCGCTGCCTTTCATGAAATGAGGAATTTTATCCTCGATGGTGGCCGCCACGATGATTTTGTTGTTGCCCATCTCAATGAAAGCGGATCCGTCGGCCACTTCCAGATAGTGCGGCAGGATTTTGATGGGCCGCAGTTCATTGTTCTTTCGCTGGCTGTTTCGCATTTGTATTCCCCGGTTGATTCTTCCTTGGCTGTTGAAATCGTTATGGCTCATAATATACCACACCTCGCTCAAAATCAAGGCATGGGCGGCAGGTGGAGGGGGCCCCTGACAGGCCCCATCTTTTATTCAGGCGGATCCGGCCGGGACCGCCATCGATCATGCATCCACAGCCACCACTGCGGCCGCTTTCGTATCTGATTTTCGATCGTCCGGGTGCATGCCTCTGTCAGCGCCTCGATGTCCTTGGGAGTATCACCCGAGGGCTGATATTCGACAGGAGGAAAAATCTCAAGCCGGTAGCGGTTTTTTTCGATGGGAGTGCAGAAGGACGGCAGAAGGACGGCCCCGGTCCGCAAAGCGAATGTCGCTGCAGCGGGTGTCGTGGCCGCCTGTTTCCCGAAAAAGGGGACAAAAACGGCCTGGCTGCGCAGAACATTCTGGTCCATAAGAATGGCAACGGCCTGATTGGCGCGCAGCGCCTGGATGATCCTGCGGGTCGCGTTCTTTTTGTAGATCACCCGCCCTCCGAAATGTTCCCTTATTTGACGGAGATCTTTTTCCAACAGCGGATTATCCAGTTCACGGGCGATCACCCACAGCGGGCACATCTGTCCCAGATGGACTGAGGCGATTTCCCAGTTGCCGTAATGGGCGGAAATCAATAAGACGCCGTTTCCCCTCTTTATTGCATCCTGCAGATGATGAAATCCTTCCACATCGACAAGGGAACGTATGGTTTCCTTCTTCATGCGGCCGAGTTTCACAATGTCAAAAATCGTACGACCAAAATGGGTGAAGACCCGAAAGATGAGTCTTCTTTTTTCCTTCTCTGAAAGGGTATCTAAAAATGCCGTGTCGATGTTGCGCCCCGCCGTCCGGCGGTGCTTTTTGTCAAGCATGGAGAGGAGGCCCCCCAGACAGTGTCCCAGAACCAGACAGGCGCTTCGTGGAAAAACGGAGATTGGAGCTGCCAGCAGCCGAAAGAGAGCGTATTCCCGCTTATGTCTTTTTTTATGCATGGATCACACGCTCCGTCAATTCGGTGTAAAAGCCAGGTTCCAGGACCAGTCCGATCCGGGCGCAATAGAGGGGGATATTCAGGAGTTTTGCCTGTCCTCTCAGTTTGGCGATGTCCTTTTCCGTGGTGATGAGAAAATCCGCGCCGGACTTTTCGAATGAGTTCACGATTCTGTCGAGGGAAGAGGGAGGATAAGGCCAGTGATCCGGGAAGATGATCTCGGCCGCCGGGGCGATTCCGGCACGGGAAAGAAGCTCAAAAAAACGTTCCGGCGCGGCGATTCCGCAGACGGCGATGCTTCTGCCCTTCCTGAAAAACGAGAGGGCTGTCGTCTCTTCTTCACCATTTTTGTAGATGCCCTCAAGGACCACCTGGTATGGATAAATGAGTGCGGCGAATTTCTTTGAAAAGGACGATTTTTTTCGGCTGCTGTTCGAACCACAATTTTTTAAGAGAAGGATATCGGCCCTGGACAGAGAGGAATATGATTCTCGCAGAGGGTTTTTCCCCAGTGGATCAAAAAGGACGATATCAACATCCCGGTGCAGTTGAAGGTGCTGAAATCCGTCATCAAGGACAGCCAGATCAAATCCGTGTTCGGCAGCGGCCCGGCACGAGGCCAGCCTGTCCCTTCCGACAAAAACACCGATGGCCGGCAGACGGATGGCTGCCATAAACGGCTCGTCCCCGGCCTCCCGCCAACCCGCCAGGACTGCGCGGCCGTCCGAGAGAATCCCCCCGTTATGCTCGAACGTCCCTTTATAACCCCTGGAGATCATGGCCGGTTTGTATCCTGCCTTTAAAAAATGGGACAGGATGTCCAGAACAAGCGGCGTTTTTTCCGATCCGCCAAGCGCAATGTTTCCAACACTGACGACAGGGATGGGTGAAAAACCGGAGTGTCGTATTCCTCGAGCATAGGCCCATGCCTTCAGCCGGCATCCGGCTCTGTTGAGGAGGGAGGCGGTTTGAAGCAGGAGATTCATTTTTCAATGAAATATAGCTGATAACGGCCTGGAATTCAAGAAAGGAGATGTTTTTCCCAAGGCCTGAAACGGAGGATCTGTTGAATTCATGTGGGAAAAAAGGTAAAATACCGAAGCAATTTTTTGTATCAGGAGGATGAAGATGTTAAGAAAAATATCCGTTATCGCCTTGGTCGTGATCGTCGCCCTTGTCTCCGTTCAATGTAAGAAAAAAGCCGCCGTTGCAGGTATCGATCTGAATATCACATTCAGCGAGGAAAAACTGTCCGACAACCTGATCACCGATGTGACATACAGGTGGAAGACAGGAGCCGATTTTGAGAAAATGGGGCAGGATCTCAAGGTCTTTGTTCATTTCTGGCATAAGAACAACCTGCTTCTTCAGGATGATCATTTTCCGGAAGTAACAACATCCAAATGGGAACCGGAGAAGGAATACACCTACACCCGCAGGATCTACATTCCCACTTTTATCGATGAATTTGATCCCGACTTCAAAGGGGAAGAAATGCTTCGCCTGGCTGTCGGCTTCTCGAATCCATATGACAGAAGCGGAAAATCCAAACAGGATGTGCTGGAGAACAAGCTCAAGGTGTTTCCCCCTCCCCTCGATACTCCCGAGATCATTTATGAAGAGGGCTGGTATGACCTGGAAATCAATCCCGAAGCATTCCTCCAGCAGTGGCGCTGGACCGCCAAAGAGGCAAGGTGCATCATCGACAACCCGCACCGTGACGCCCTGCTTGTCATCAGAGGCGGCATCAATCTGGAGGCCCTCAAAGACCAGAAAGTCATTTTCAAGATCAATGACCTGACTCTGGACGAATTTATCCCCGAAGAGAGTAATTTTGAAAAAACCTACAGCATCAAAAAAGAAATGCTGGGGGAGGGGGATGAATTCTATCTCGTGATCACCACGGACAAGGGGTTCAAGCCAGCTGAGATCGCAGCCAATTCAACCGATGAGCGGGAACTGGGAATGCAGATCTCGTTTATCTATTTTCGCTGAGCTTATTTTTTGCGCGCTTCCACGTCTTTTTGCAGTTTTTGCTCGTTTGCCTGGGCTTTTTGAAGGTTCAGATAGGTTTCACTGATCTGTCGCTGGATTTCGTCCCGGGACTTCATGTCGTCCATGCTGTAAAATTCCTGCCAGAGCGCATTCATTTTAAGAGTCAGAAGTTCGACGTATTCTTTGGCTTTGCGCAGCTGTTCTTCCAGCTTCTGAAGATCGGTGGCATCCTTCTGGTCGGCGCCGGTTTCCTCCGGAGGATTTTCAGTCTTCGGAATCATTCTTTTCTGGGGCGGAGACTCGCGGTCCAGACTGTTCAGGTCATCCAATCCTTCTGTTTCTTCTGCAAGCCCGGACGGATCGGTTTTGAGCGTGGCCCCCTTGCGGGCAGGGCTACCGCCTTTTTGAATGATGATGGTTTTTCCCTTCAGCCGGGCCCGCCGCTCCTTTTCCCGTTTGGAGAGATCAACAAGGCTCTGGGAAAAAACCAGGCTGTTGATAAGCAGAAACAGCAAAATCGGCACTGTTTTTTTCATTTCCTTTTCCCCCTTTTATCATAGAACTAAATTCGGCGGCTGTCAATTTCCTGTACCCGTTCGGATAAAGAGCGAAGATCCGTTTGAAACAATCTCCACGGCCCCGTCTCGGTCCGTGCGATACAGAAGGGCTTCGGAGCGGCGGTACCGCTGCCAGATGTCGGGATGAGGCAGCCCGTAGAGGTTGTGATAGCCGGCGGATACAACGATGATTTCAGGGCTGAGGGCATCCAGAAATCGTGTCGAACTGGACGTCAGACTCCCGTGGTGGGGTGATTTTAAAAAAGTGACGGGAACCAGTCCGGATTCGCTCAGGAGTTTTTCTTCAATGGTGCTCCCGATATCTCCTGTCAGCAGGAAGCGGTGATGATGGTATTCCAGAAGGATCATGAGGGAATGGTCATTGTGAGCCATGGATTGGTGAAGAAAGGATGCGGGTGGATGGAGGATGCGCAGTCTCACCCCGCTGATGACCGTTTCCCAACCGGCCGCGACATCTTCAATTTTTGTGGAGGAGGGAATGATCCCCAACAGGTTCTCATAATAGGGATCATCCACCGCTCTGGTTCCCCGCCAGAATCGGGCGGTGGGGAAGTTTCTGAAAACAGCCTCCAGTCCCAGGACGTGGTCGGGATGGGCATGGGTCAGGACCACGTAGTCAAGCCGTCCGATGCCCCGATTCCAGAGAAAGGGGGATACCACCCTTTCACCCACATCAAAATCACTTAGAGCGAAACCGCCTCCGTCAATGAGCATGGTCTCCCTTCCGGGGAATTCGACAAGGATGGCCTCCCCCTGTCCGACATCCATAACGGTCAGGCGGAGCCCCTGATTCCCTGAGGAAATGGGGTGAAGGACCAGGGCCAGCAGAACGACTGTGATTCCCCCGCAGAGCACACGTCGTTGGTACTTAAAAAAGGGAGGAAGAAGGATCGAGAGGAAGAGGATGTAATAGCTCCAGATCATCCAGGCGGAGGGAGTGGGGGGACGAAAGGAGAGGGCGAATGGAAGGGAGGACAGATGAACGAGAGCCTCAATCAGAAGGTGGAGAGGACGGGCCGAAAGGAGGGCAGCGGGAAACCAGAGGGCGGACAGGAACACGCTCCCGCTTCCGACGGCCATGAGGGCTGCAATGAGAGGAATGGCGCCGAGGTTGAGAAGAAAGGCGGCGGGCGAAACCCGGTGGAAATGGAGGACGAGCAGCGGAAGTGTGCCCATCTGAGCCGTCAGGGAAAGGGCGAGCATGGCATCCATCCGAAAGGGAAGGGAGGGGAGGGCACGGTGGATCGGTTTAAAAAAGAGCAGGATGGCGAAGGTGGCGGCATAGGTCAGCTGAAATCCGATGTCGAACAGCTGAAAGGGATTGAGCAGTAGGATTCCGAAGGCACTGATGGAGATGGAGTTGAGGGGATGAGCGTCTTTCCAAAAAACCTTTCCGAGGAGATACGCCTCGGCCATGATGCTGGCCCGAAAAACGGATGGGCGTCCTTCTACGAGAACGGCATAAAAGAGGAGAAATGCCATCAGAACAAGATATGTTTTCCGCTTCCGAACTCCGGCGAATGTGAGCAGATGGAAAAGCAGAAAGCTCATGATTCCTATGTGAGCCCCGGAGATGGCAAGGAGGTGGAAAAGCCCGGCTTCCTGCAGGCGGCGGTTGATGGATTCCGGTATCCGTCCCCTTTCTCCGAGGATCAGAGCTTCCAGGAGTGCGCCGTCTCGGGAGATGGAGATGGCGTCCTGACCCGGGAAAAGGCGTTGAATGTTGTCCTGGAGTGTCCGCCGGATCCTGGACAGGCCCTGTCGAAGGAGTCCTCCCGATTTTATTTTTTTTATCAGGAGCGGGCTTTTTGCGAAAGCGGTGTTGTGAATGTTCCGAACGAGAGGGAACCGCTTCCGGGAGCGGCCGTCAAAATTCCGAAATCCCGGGCCGGTGCTGATTTTCACCGGAACACGGATGGTGTCCCCGGCCAGAAGCCGGCGTGTCCGGACCGATTCCGGTGTGATCCGGACAGAAAGGCGGAGGCTTCCCTGAAGATGTGTGTGGGTGCCTTCCCATTCGATCGCTTTGACCCGGAGAAGAAGCGTATCGGTTGTTTGTCCCCTGGACGGGCTTGCTGCCAGGACGCCGATGCAGTCCACATACTCAGATGTTGCCCACTGTGTCAGGGGATTGGCGCTGTACTCGGCCATATGGTGTGATCCAAGAGCGAATCCACAGATCGACGTGATGGCTATCAGCAGGGCGAATGTGCGTCGGGGTTGATGGTAAAGAAACTGACGCCAGCACAACAAGGTGATCAAAAGCAGACAGGGAGCGAAAACAAACGGGGGAAGAGGGGATATTCGGGAAAAAACGATGCCTGCAGACAGAGAGAGGGTCAAAAACAGAAAGGGGAAGGCCATTCAAATATCAGAACAGATCGCGGTGAGAGCGACTCTGGTAATCGAGGCTGTCAAGCAGGATATGAGACAGGACCTTAATGCCGATAGGGATAGCCCTTTCATCCGGATTGAAATAGGGGCTGTGGAGGGGCGGGGTCGTGGTTTTGGCCGGGTTCTTGACTCCCAGAAAAAAATAAAAGCCTGGAATCTGCAGACCGTAGGAGGCAAAATCCTCCGACACCATCTGTGCCTGAAGGGGCAGGACATTCTCACTGCCGAGGACCGATTGAATGGTCGGTTCCAGGATTTTTGCCAGCTCCGGGTGATTATAAAGAGGGGGAGTTCCTTTCCGGTAAACAAACTCATATTCCGCTCCGTAGGTGCGTGTGGTCCCGCGCACGATGTCTTCAATCAAGAGACGGATTTTGTTTCTGTTTTTCTCACTCAGAGTACGGATGGTCCCCTCAAACGAGACGGAGTCGGCGATGATATTGGATCTGGATCCGCCGTTGATGGTTCCAACGGAAACGACGGACGGATCGGTCGCATCGGTGAATCGGCTGATCATGGAGTGGATATTGACAATGATATGGGCGCTTATTGCGACGGCATCGATTCCTTCATGCGGTCTGGCGCCGTGAGCGCTTTTTCCCTTGACGGTGACGGAAAATCCGTCGGAGGCCGCCATGACGGCACCGGGCGCGAAGAGAATCCGACCCACATCCTCCGGCCAGACATGCAGACCGAAAATGGCTTTTACATCGGGATTCTGAAGAACTCCCTCTTTGATCATCAGGGAAGCGCCTCCTTCTTCACCTGTCGGGGAACCTTCTTCGGCCGGTTGAAAGATAAACTTGATACGTCCCTTGATCCGCGCTTTCATGGAAGACAGGACATAGGCGGTTCCCAGCACGATAGCCGTGTGCATGTCATGACCGCAGGCGTGCATGATTCCGGTATTCAGGGATTTGAAGGACACCGAAGTCAGTTCCTGAATGGGGAGCGCGTCCATGTCAGCCCGCACGGCGACCGTTTCCCCGGGAAGGTCCCCGTGAAGCACTCCAACGACCCCTGTGTGGGCCACTCCCGTCTCCACATCCAGTCCCAGCGCCAGCAGCTTGGAAGCGATCAGTTTAGCCGTCTCGAATTCCCGGTTGCCGAGCTCGGGATTCATGTGAATGAATCGGCGGATTCGAATAATTTCCGGTTCGATCTGGCTGATTTTTTTTTGAATAAGACGGGCTGTGTCGGTATCCACTGCGGTCAGGCCTGATGCGGCGAAAAAGACCAGGCCGACCCCCACTAACTTGCGGATATGCAGGGATTTGGACATGCCCCAATAATAAAAGGGCGCGGAAATAAAGTCAATGGGGCCGCCGGGGACGGTGGTGGTGTCAGATCGTCACGGATTCCTTGTATTCACCAAAAATCGCTGTGAGGACGGTAGTGATTTCTCCCATCGTCGCGAAAGCCCTGACGGCCTGCAGAACGGCTGGAAAAAGATTGGATCCGGACAGAGCGGCTTTTCTGACTGCGGCGAGTCCGGCCTGGACGTCCTTGCTGGAACGTCTGTTTTTGACGATTCTCAACCGGTCGACCTGATTCTGCTCCACCGTTTCACCGGGAAATTCCAGGTCGAAGGAAAGGGGCTCTTCAGAACCGGTGAAATCATTCAATCCGACGATGATCCGCTCCCGGCTTTCGATCGCCTTCTGATAACTGTAGGCGCTGTCCTGAATTTCCCTTTGAATGTACCCCGATTCAATCGCTTTCAGCATGCCGCCCAGATCTTCGATTTTCTGAAGATAGCGGTTGACGTCCTCCTCGATCCGATCGGTGAGGGATTCCAGGTAGTAGGATCCCCCCAGCGGATCGACGGTGTCCGTGATGCCGCTTTCGTGGGCGATCACCTGTTGGGTTCGAAGGGCGATGCGGGCCGATTCCCGGCTGGGAAGAGAGAGGGCTTCGTCTCTTGAATTGGTGTGAAGCGATTGTGTGCCTCCCAGGGTCGCGGCGAGGGCCTGAAGGGTGACGCGGATCACGTTGTTTTCCGGTTCCTGGGCCTGAAGGGTGGCGCCGCTCGTCTGGGTGTGGAAACGAAACATCCAGGATCTGGGATCCTTAGCCTGAAAGCGCTCCCTCATCAGGCGGGCCCAGATCCGGCGGGCCGCCCGGAACTTGGCGATTTCCTCCAGAAGATCGTTATGAGCGGCAAGAAAAAAGGATAGCTGCGGGGCGAAATAATCCACCTCCAGTCCGGCCTGGACGGCCGCTTCGACGTAGGCGGCGGCGTCGGCAAAGGTGAAAGCCAGCTCCTGGACGGCGGTCGCACCCGCTTCCCGGATGTGGTAACCGCTGATGCTCATGGTGTTCCAGTTCGGAACATTCACCCGGCAAAAGGCAAGGATATCGGTGATGATTCTGAGAGAAGGCTGCGGAGGATAAATATAGGTCCCGCGGGCGATGTATTCCTTGAGTATATCGTTTTGGATGGTGCCGTTCAGGCTTGTCCAGGGGATCCCCCTCTTTTCGGCGATGGCGAGATACATGGCCAAAAGAATGATGGCGGTTGAGTTGATGGTCATGGAAACGCTCACCCGATCGAGCGGAATCCCGTCGAAGAGAATGTCCATATCCTCCATTGTGTCCACGGCCACCCCCACTTTGCCGACTTCGCCGCAGGAGAGGGGGTGGTCGGAATCCAGGCCGATCTGAGTGGGAAGATCAAAAGCGACGCTCAGTCCGGTCTGGCCCTTGGAAAGCAGATAGCGGTAGCGGCGGTTGGACTCCTCCGCGGTACCGAATCCCGCATACTGGCGCATGGTCCACAGGCGTCCGCGGTACATGGTCGGGTAGACGCCTCGAGTGAAAGGAAAAAAACCCGGCTTTCCCAGCTGGACGTCCGATGAAAAAGCGTTCAGATCTTCGGGTGTGTAAAGGGATTTGATGTTGATTTTGGACGATGTGGCAAAATTGTTTTTTCGTTCCTTCTGTTGACTCATCGCCCTTCTGTTTCCGGTTCTATCATGGATCGTTCAACCAGGGTGAAGATATTTTTTATAGCTGTCCATGCCTGAATACCGCCCCCTGGACCCCAGTTCTCCCTCTATTTCCAGCAGTCTGTTGTATTTGGCCACCCGTTCGCTTCGGCAGACGGAACCTGTTTTAATCTGCCCTGTGTGCAGGGCCACGCTCAGATCGGCGATAAAGGTGTCCTCGGTTTCACCGGAACGGTGGGAAATGACAGATGAATAACCGTTTTCGTGAGCCTGCCGGATCACCGAAACCGTTTCGCTCAGGGTTCCGATCTGATTCAGTTTGATCAGTATGGAATTGGTTATTCCCCGGTCTATCCCCTCCTGAAAACGCTCCCTGTTTGTCACGAACAGATCGTCGCCCACCAGCTGAATGGAATGGCCCAGTTCCCGGGTAAGAAGAGCCCATCCCTCCCAGTCGTCCTCGGCGCATCCGTCCTCGATGGAAATGATGGGATAGGCGGTGATGAGCTTCTTATAAAAGGTAACCATCTCTTCGGCCGATTTTCTGGAGCCGTCCGATTTATCGAACACATAGGCCCCGTCCCGAAAAAATTCGGTAGCGGCGGCATCCAGTGCCAGGGAGATGTCGCGGGCGGGGGTGTATCCGGCCTGGACGATGCTCTCAAGGATGACGTCGATGGCCTCCTCGTTGGATTTCAAATTGGGAGCGAAACCACCTTCGTCGCCGACCGACGTGCTGTAACTTTTGCGTTTAAGAATCTTTTTCAGGTTTTGAAAGACTTCCGCCGCCGCCCGAATGGCTTCCGCAAAGGTCGGTAATCCGAAAGGGACAATCATGAATTCCTGAATGTCGACATTGTTGTCGGCGTGTGATCCTCCGTTCAGGATATTTATCATGGGGACGGGGAGAAGATAGTTTTCATTTTTATTGAGGGAGGCATAGAGAGGAATCCCTCTGTGTGCGGCTGCGGCACAGGCCGCGGCCATTGATACGGCCAGAATCGCGTTGGCGCCCAGTTTTGATTTGGACGGTGTTCCGTCCAGATTCAGCATGGTTCTGTCCAGGCCGTTCTGGTCCATGGCATCCAAGCCGATCACGGCGGGAGCAATGACGCTGTCGATGTTATTGAGGGCGTTCAGGACGCCTTTGCCGAGGTAGCGGGCTTTGTCGCCGTCGCGCAGTTCAAGGGCTTCATGGGTTCCCGTGGAGGCGCCGCTGGGAACGGCTGCGGTTCCGGAGGCTCCGCTTTGAAGCCGGACCGTGCATTTGACTGTGGGATTGCCTCGTGAATCAAGAATTTCCATTCCCGTGAGTGCCGTAATCGCTGTGTTATCCATACCGGTTCCTTTTAATCCGGGTCGGTTCAGAAAATAACAAGGGGGAAACGAGTGAAAATTTAAAAGATGTCTTTGTCTTTTTTGTCGCCTTCGGGTACTCTCTCATGGCCGTCTTTGTTGAATTCCATCTTCTTCTTCTCAACAAATTCCTTGACGGCATCGATCCCCTCCGCGGTCTTATCCTTGACCATGTGGAGGCCCTTTTCCGCTTCTTTCACGATTTTTTCGTACTTCTCTTTGGCTTTGTCTCCGGTTTTATGGGCCTGTTCCTGAATTTTTTTCCGAGTCTCTTCTCCGCTTGCAGGCGCGAACAGCACTCCCAGTATAAATCCGGCGGCCGTTCCGAGAAGGAAGGAAAGGGTGACTTCCAGACCTGAATTTCCTCTATTTGACATTGTCTGACCTCCTTTTATTTTTATCTTTTTTATACAGCCGCCAGGCAGTCCGGGCCAGAGGCGCCAGAAAAGGCCAGTATTTGCTTGACGGCATGATCAGCTTGGTGAGAACCATTTGTGTCATATCCCCCATTCCGTCTACGAACTTTTGTGTCCCCAAAATCACACCGTCCGCATGTTCGAGTTTTTCCTGAACGGCCTCGTTTGTGCGCTTCAAATTTTCTATTAGACTGCGGATTTCGGAAAGGGCCTGTTCCCCCTCTCTGGCGGTCCGGCGAAGTTGAGCGAATAGAAAAACAAGGGATGTGACGGCGACCACGGCGGCGATGGTCAGAACGACGAACAAAAGCTGATTCAGAGTGAGCGACATGTTAATACCATAATAAGAACAATGATTCGGCTTTGTCAACATGGACTTTTTTGAGGGGGGTTTCCTAAGGGGACGACCTCGAATCCTCCCTGGTGGATATTTGACTTTTACGGTCATTCTCTCTACTATCGTATCATTTCAAACAGAGAGCTGAATCATGAGGGAAGAGTATAATTTTGAAGAGATTGAAAACAAGTGGCAGTCGATCTGGAAGAGTGAAAACGTCTTTTCCGTTAAGGAAGATCCCGGCAGGAAAAAGTACTACTGTCTCGAAATGTATCCTTACCCCTCGGGAAAAATTCACATGGGGCATGTCCGCAATTATGCCATCGGAGATGTGATTTCCCGCTTCAAAACCATGAGCGGATTTAATGTTCTTCATCCCATCGGATGGGATGCCCTGGGGCTTCCCGCGGAAAACGCGGCCATCAAACATGGTGTTCACCCCAAGGAATGGACGCTGGACAATATCGCCTACATGAAGAAACAGCTCCAACGAATGGGCTTCAACTACGACTGGTCCAGGGAAGTCAGCACCTGCCTTCCCGAGTATTACCGCTGGTGCCAGTGGATCTTCCTGAAGCTTTTTGAAAAGGAACAGGCTTTCCGTAAAAAGAGCTGGGTCAACTGGTGCCCCAGCTGCAGCACCGTCCTGGCCAATGAGCAGGTCATCTCCGGCCTGTGCTGGCGCTGCGACGCCGAGGCGGACCAGAAGCAGATGGAGCAGTGGTATTTGAAAATCACGGATTATGCCGAAGAACTGCTATCCGGCCACAGTCGGCTGAGCAGCTGGCCCGAACATGTGCTTGCCATGCAGAGAAACTGGATCGGTAAAAGCACCGGGGCCCATGTAACGTTCCCGGTGGTCGGATCATCTCAAACCGTCGAAGTGTTCACCACACGCATCGACACGATCTTCGGGGCGACGTTTCTCGTTCTTTCTCCCGAACATCCGCTGTCGGCGGACCTGATCGGAGATTCCGCCGACAGGGATTCGCACATGGCCTGGATTAAAAGAAAAATTGAAGAACAAAGGCTGAGCCGGGACGAGGGAGAAGCGGAAAAAGAAGGTATCGACACCGGGAAAAAGGCCGTCAATCCCTTTACAGGGGAGGATATCCCCATCTGGATCGCGAATTATATCCTCATGGACTATGGGACCGGTGCCGTTATGGCCGTTCCCGCCCATGATGAACGGGATTTTGAGTTCGCCGGAAAATACGGGCTTTCCATCCGTGTCGTCATCACTCCCGACGGAATGGTTCCCAAAAAGGAGCCCGAGGAGGCGACCGAGGCTTACGGCCGGCTCATTCAGTCGGGCCGTTTCACGGGGAAAAGTTCCCGCTCAGCCATGGAAGAGATGGCCCTCTTTGCGGAAGAACAAGGATTCGGAAGCAAGAGCACTCTTTTCCGTCTTCGCGACTGGGGGATCTCCCGTCAGCGGTACTGGGGGACGCCTATTCCCGTCATCTACTGTAAAGACTGCGGGATTGTCGGGGTGCCCTATGAGGAACTTCCTGTTCAGCTCCCCTCGGATGTTGAGCTCAAGGGAGAAGAGGGCTCTCCTCTTGCGAGAAATGAGTCCTTCGTTCATACGGCCTGTCCCAAATGCGGCGGACCTGCCCGACGGGAAACGGACACCATGGACACATTTGTGGATTCGTCCTGGTATTTTTTCCGGTACTGCTCGCCCGGCGAGACCGGACTCCCGTTTCAACCGGAGGCGGCGAAATACTGGATGCCGGTGGATCTGTACATCGGCGGAGTGGAGCATGCCATCCTTCACCTGATCTATTCCCGCTACTTCTGCAAGGTGCTCCGCGACCTGGGGCTAACGGACAGAGACGAACCCTTTCCCCATTATCTTCCCCAGGGAATGGTGATCAAAGATGGGTCGGCCATGTCCAAGTCCAAGGGGAATGTGGTGGATCCGGATGAGATGATTCGGAAATACGGCGCCGATACGCTCCGTATTTTTATCCTGTTTGCTTCCCCTCCGGAGAAGGAATTTGCCTGGAATGAGAAGGGGATTGAAGGGTCCTTCCGCTTTCTCAACCGCATCTGGAGTTTTTTCCAGGAAAACGCGGATTTGTTCAACGAATACGAGTTTAATGCGGCCGAAGGGAGCGAAGCGGACGAGACCGTCCGGGGACTCAGAACCAAAATGCACCAGACCATCCGCAACGTGACCGTCGATATCGACAAACGCTTTCATCTCAACACCGCCATCAGCTCCATTATGGAACTTCTGAACCGGATGAAGGCCGACCGCGACTGCCTGAGGACAAGCGAAATGGGGCGGTCCGCCCTTCGGGAAGCGATGGAGATACTGATCCGCATGTTGTCCCCTTTCGCTCCCCATCTGTGTGAGGAGCTGTGGCAGAAATTGGGACATCAGCAAATTCTTGTTCACGGCGAATGGCCTGCTTTTAATCCGGAACTCGCCCGGGAGGAAACGGTGACGGTCGTTGTTCAGGTGAACGGAAAGCTGAGGGACAAGTTTGAAGTGGAGCGGGGCACCGCCGAGGAAGAGGTCAAATCCCGGGCGCTTAAACTGGAACGTATTCAACAGATTCTGGTTGGAAGAACCGTTCGCAAGGTGATCTGCATTCAGGACAAACTTGTCAATATTGTGGCATAATAGGTGAATGAGAACCGCTAAACGTTATTGGATTTTTTCCCTTGTGCTGATTCTCTGCCTGACCGGGATCCGGTGTGGATACCGCCTGCGCGGAACGGGAAGTTCTCTTCCGTCCACGATTAAAAAAGTCTATATCCCGGTGTTCAAGAACCAGACCACACGGTTTGAACTGGACAGAAAATTGACGGAAGGTGTGATCGATGAATTTATCGCCCGCGGGAAGGTGGAAATCGTCTCCGAACAGGAAGGGGCCGACGCCGTCCTGCTGGGAGAGATCATCGAGTTCCGGGTCACGCCTCTTGCCTATTCAGGAGGTCAGGCTGTCGCCGACCGTTACAGTATCACGGTGTCGGCCAAGATTATTCTGCGGGACCTGACGAATCGCAAAATCATTTTTTCCAATCCCTATTTCTCTTTCAAGGACGATTACGAAGTCCCGGAGGGATCGGACTTTGAATCCGTAGAAACCGAGGCGCTGGTCGAGATCGCGGAAAAATTTGCCCGCAGCCTGATCACCAGCCTGCTTGAGGGTTTTTAAATCGGAATCATCGCCGCGGCGGGAAAGGACGGCAAGAAAAGAAAGGACGGCTCCCGTTGTACAGCCTTTTTCTCAATCAGAAGCTGACGGAACAGACTATTCGCCCCTGTTATTTTTTTTCCGGCGAGGAAATCTTTCAGGCGGAGCAGTGCGTGGCCGATATCCGTCAGGTCCTCCTGTCGGAGGAAGAAGATTTCCAGCGGGAGCGGTTTAATCTGGCGGAAACCTCCTGGATGACCGTTCTGGACACCGCACGGACGGTGCCTTTTTTTCAAATGTCGAAGCGGCTTCTTGTCGTGGATATTCCTGTTCGCAAGGGAGAAAAACTCGGTCCGGCGGACAGACAGGAACTGGAAGCCTTTCTTTCCTCTCCGTCTCCGCACACGGTCTGTGTGTTCATCGTTCACGGCAAAATCAGAAAAAACAGCGTCCTCTTCAAGCTTTTTTCCTCAAAGCCGATCGTTCTCGTCAAGGAATTTAAACCGCTCAAGGACCGCGAACTCCTCAAGTGGATGAATCAGAAACTTGAAATCCTTGGAAAGAGGGCCAAACCGGCGGCAATAAATCGGTTTCTGGAACTGGTCGGCAATGACCTGGCTCTTCTGAGCAATGAGATGGAAAAAGTGGCGACCTTTGCCGCCGACAGGGAAGAAATCGAGGAAGACGATGTCAATCAGATGTCGGGATGGATGAAATCCCTCTCCGAATATGAGCTGTCGAATGCCATGGAAAAGAAGAATTACGAACGCTGCCTGATAGCCCTGAATGAACAGCTCGGTAAGGAAGGGGCCAGGCCTGAAATGATCCTCGGTCTTGTCGCCCGCTTTTTCCGGGACCTTCTGATGGCCAAGCTGCGGCTTCGGACGGAGAAGGCGAATAAAAAAGCGGTTTTGAGGGAAATCCGCCCCTATCTTCAGGAATATTTCAGTGATTATCGGGAGAGGTTTCAGGATTTTTTTTCACTGGTGGATGGGATGACTCTATCCGAACTTTCCGCCTGTCTGCAGGAACTGGCGTGGATCGACCTCAAAAACAAGACGTCCGATCTCTCGTTTCAGGTGATGATGGAAGGATTTTTTTATAATTTCTGCAAAGGCCGGACAGACGGGGCTACTTTGGAGCGGCTGCCGTGATGGAAGCAACCTGTTGGCTCAGCCTGGATTTGTACCGGTTTCCCGTGTTGGCGTGAATGGCTCCCTTTTTAACGGCCCTGTCTATGGTGGAGACGGTTTCGGGGAGCAGTTTTTCCGCTGTTTCCCTGTCTTTGCTCTGAATTACGGTCCGGATGTTTTTGATCTCTGACCGAAGGATGGACTTGTTCCGCCGGTTGATGGTGTTTCTGCGCAGGCTCTTCCGCCACTGACGGATTGCGGACTTGTGATTGGCCATTAAATAGACTCCTCTTGAAAAAAAGACAATATAGTGGAAACAAAGGTAAATGTCAAGGACGATCGGGAAGACGATCGGGAAGAGTGAAAAGGGCAAGGGGTGAACGCGGCGGCAACTTGTGGGCTTGAAATGTCGGCGAAAAAAGTCAATGATATGCGCGACTGTGTGTCATCGAGATGGAGTGATAGTTGAGCAGTGAACAGGATCAGAACCGCCGGCTCATGCGGTCCACTCTGGCCGTTTCCGTCCCCACCGTCGTCAGCCGCGTCCTCGGCTATGTCCGCGACCTTCTGCAGGCCTATTTTTTGGGCACTTCGGGCAGTGCGGACGCCTTCAACATCGCCTACACAATCCCCAACCTTCTTCGCCGGCTGATGGGTGAAGGGGCAATGACCGCCGCTTTTGTCCCTGTTTTCACCCGGATGAAAAATGAGAAGAATAAAGAAGCGCTCTGGAAATTCGCCAATCACTTCTTTTTCGACCTGACTCTGATCATGGCGGTTCTCACCGTGATTGGCGTGATCACGGCGCCTCTTCTCGTTCGGCTCATGGCTTCGCTTGGACAGGATGTGGCGAAGATCCACCTGACTGTCCTTTTGACGCGGATCATGTTCCCCTACATGTTCCTCGTCAGTCTGGCCGCTCTGGCCATGGCTATCCTCAACTCCTTCCGGAAATTTTTTCTTCCCGCTTTTACACCGGTCCTCTTCAATCTGGCCATTATCACAATCGCGCTTTTTCTCGCGCGAAAGGCGGACGAGCCGGCGATCGTTTTTGCGGTCGGTGTGGTTATCGGCGGTTTCCTGCAGCTGGCCGTTCAGATCCCGGTTCTGTGGAAACAGGGGATGCGTTTTGTTTTCGGCATAAATTTTAAACATCCGGCCGTTCGGAGGGTGGGACGTTTGATGGTTCCCGGGATTTTCGGCGCAGGCATCGTGCAGATCAACTTCGCCATCAGCAAAGCCATGGCCTGGTCGCTGGGAGAAGGGAGCGTCGCGTCCCTGTATTACTCGGCCCGAGTTCAGGAGTTGACACTGGGAATTTTTTCCATCGCCTTTTCCATCGCCCTTCTTCCCACATTTTCAGAGCAAGCCGCCCAAAGGGATCTTGCTTCCATGAAAAAAACACTGGTGTTCGCCTTCCGGCTGGTGGGATTCATCACGATTCCGGCTATGGTCGGGCTGGTGGTTCTGAGTCGCCCCATCATTCAGGTGCTTTTTGAGCATGGTGTTTTTGACGCTCAGTCCACGGCTATGACGGCTCCCTGCCTTTTGTATTTTGCACTGGGGATTCCCTTTATTTCCTGTGTCAAGATTCTGGCGCCGGCTTTCTATTCTCTCAAGGACACCCGCACTCCGGTGATCGTCGCTTTTTTTGTCATGGCCACCTACATTTCTCTCGGCTTTCTCCTTATGCGGCCTATGGGGGTATCCGGTCTGGCCCTGGCGCTGACCGCCTCCTCCGTTTTGAACTGCACGGCGCTCTATGTCCTGCTCGAGAAAAAAATTGGACGGATGAACAGCCGGATATTCATTTCTTCTAATCTGCGGTCCCTGGCCGCGGCTCTGCTGATGGGAGGGGGGATTACCGGTGTCCGGACGCTCGTTTCCTTCCAGGGCCTGCGGTGGGTGGAACGGCTGGGACTTCTGTCGGCCGTCATCGCTCTCGGGTTGGCCGTTTATCTCGGAATCAGCCTGCTGATCAACCGGAAAGAGATGAAAGGTGTCCGGCGGCTTTTTTCCCGGGACAGTATTCTAAAGGGGGAAAACCGTTCATGATCGTCGTCCTCCAGCGGGTGAAGGAAGCATCGGTTGTCGTGGAAGGTCGAACGGTGGGGGAGATAGGCTGCGGCCTCTGTCTGCTGGTCGGAGTGGAAAAGGGTGATGGAGAGGAGCGGGGCCTCCATGTGGAAACGGGTGTCTTCGGAGCGCTGATGGAAGTCCGAATCATCAACGACGGCCCCGTCACCTTCATCATTCAAAAAAATCCGGAAACATCTTAAGGCGCTAGGAGGCGGCGGATTTGATCTAAA
>JAHIPL010000042.1 GCA_018894615.1 Acidobacteriota bacterium
AAAGACAGCACGCTCAGAAGCTGGCAGGTCGACCAGGGCGTTTATCTGGAAACGAACAATAATTTCACGATCGGAGTCAGTCACAGCGAGGAATTCAAGCTGTATGAAAAGGAGTTCCGGAACCGTCAATCCCGGATTCTGCTCGGATTCAACCTGAATGAAGACTGGCAGTATGTGGGGTTGTCCGTCACGTTCGGGAAAAATTATGACGCCACTTTTGACCTGATGCAGATCTTCAAAAAACTCAAAATCTCGCGGGGTTTCTGGGTGCAGTATGATCTTTCGCGGTTGAAGGGGGGGAGGGAGTTCAGGCTGGTTCCACACTCCCGGGATGCCTGGATTCATGCCCTGCGCTTCACCCTGAATTTTTCAGACACCGTCAGCTCAGGCATTTATTATCAGTTCCATAACTTGGAGCGGTTTGAGGAGGGGAGAGCGGTGCGGGATTTTCGAAGCAACATTCAGATCATCGTGACCGCACGCCTGCTCAAGCGCATCCTCATACAGGGGGGATACAGGGATTACCAAACCGAATTCGGTTTCATCCGCCCGGAAGGAGATCTGGCCTTTTTGAAAATCAGCTACCTTTTTTAAGAAGATGTCGTCTGCCGTAGGCTCATCCGGCTGCGGCCGTTTTAAGGAGAATTGAATGAAAAAAATATGGATACCGGCCATTGCGGCCCTCACGGCTTTTTGGGTTTCGGCCGGAACGGGTCAACACGATGTGACCGTCTTGGGTGTCGAAGTTCCTGTCCGGGTGATGGACGGCAATCAGTTTGTTGATAATCTGTCCTTAGCGGATTTTGAATTGTTTGAGAATGGTGTCAAGCAGACCGTCAGCGGGATGTACCTGATACGTAAAACCGATGTCGAGCGGAAAGAATCAGACCGGGACGGGCTCCCGCGCCTCAACCGTAATTTTTACATGCTTTTCCAGCTCAACGACTACAATCCACGTCTCAACGACGCCATCGATTATTTTTTTGAAAAAGTTTTCATTCCCGGTGATGCCATGACCGTCATGACCGTTCAGAACAGGTATCAGCTCTCACCGGCCGCCCTTCAGTCCAAATCACGGGAAAAGCTGGCCGAAGAACTGAAGAAGATCGTCCGTAGAGATTCAGCAATCGGAAACTCGAATTACAACACCCTTCTGAGAGAACTCAAGAGGATCACAGCCGGTATCGGAGCGGGGGGAGGAGCCGAATCCGGTGCGGAAGAAGGGACGACGACTCTGGAGCTTCTGTTTCCCCGCTACAAGGACAGCCTGAACAAGATGGATCAGATGCGGGTGGTGGATGAGAAAAGCTTCCTTCAGTTCGCCGCCTCCCTTCGCAATATTCGCGGGAACAAGCACGTCTTCTTCTTTTATGAGAAAGAATACCGCCCTGAAATCCAGCAGTCCGATCTCAACCGTCTTCTGAGCAACAACCAGGATAATCCCAATATTTTGGCCCATCTTCAGGATCTGTTCCAGCTCTATGCCCGAACCCCTTCCATCGACCCGCAGCGCATTCAGCAGGCGTTCGGGGACTCGGGAATTTGCCTGCATTTTCTCTTCATCAACAAGGAACCCGAGCTGGAACCGGGAATTTTTATGAGGGAGCAGTCGGAAGACATTTATGACTCCTTTTCCCAGGTGGCGGCCGTGACGGGCGGAGTCATTGATACGTCACTGAATCCGGCCGCTTCATTTGAAAAGGCAGTCGATGCGGCCGAATCCTACTACCTGCTGTATTACACGCCGCTGAACAACATCGAAGACGGCAAATTTCGCGAAATACGGGTAAAGGTGACTGGGAAAAACTACACCTTGAGGCATCGTCCCGGTTATTTCGCCCGCAGATGACACTAGTCCTTTTGTCACTTGTTTGAGCGGTGCGGCTGGTTTATAATGAAACCGATCAAAATGATGGCCGACAAAAGGAAAAAAAGCTCCATGAATATGCTGGTTCCTACCATTATTATGGGTGTTATCGCCGCCGCCCTGCTTGTGTATGGATGGGTCAACGGTCAAGGGCAGCACGTGGCCGGACTTCGGTCCGCCGCCATGATGACGATAAACGTTCTTCCCTTACTCATATTCGCTTTCATCATTGCGGGTATGATACAGACGCTTCTTCCGGCTCAGTTGATATCACGGTGGGTTGGTGCCGAATCGGGCATCAAAGGGATCTTGGTGGGAACCCTCACCGGAGGTTTTATGCCGGGCGGTCCCTATACCAGCCTTCCCATCGCCGCCGGTCTTCTTCGGGCCGGAGCGGGAGTGGGCACGATGGTGGCCTTTATCACAGCCTGGTCTCTCTGGGCTGTCGCGAGGCTCCCCATGGAGATCGGCATTTTGGGCTGGAAATTCACGTCCATCCGGCTGATCTGCACGTTTTTTTTCCCGCCCATCGCCGGCCTCATCGCCAACCTGTTTTTTCCCAAATAACAGCGATGGGACATGCTGTAAAAAGAGGAGGACATCTTGCCTATTAGATTTGGAGGAACAGCTCTCCTTGTTGTCCTTTGTTTGGTGACGGTGGTTCATCCATCGACCGTATTTCTGGCTTCTGACGGGGGAGAAACTCTTGTCGGTTGCAATGAGGATTTTGATTTTCCCCTCTCCAAAATGACCTTCATACCAGGCGCCGACGGGAAGTACGGGGCAGTCTATTTCGGTTTTGAAATCGGCTGGCAGCAGGCGGGACTCAACGAGAAGGGCCTGTTTTTCAAATGGAACGCCACGCCGCCCGTGGTTTTGAATCTGCCGGAATCGAAAGAGGCCTACAACGGCAATCTTATGGAAGCGATTCTCCAGCAGTGCGGGAGTGTGGAGGAAGCGCTCGCGCTGCTCGATCGCTATCACACTCCGGTTTTTGAAAAAGCCCAGCTTTTTCTGGGGGATGCCTCCGGTGCATCCGCCGTTGTGGAGGGAGATGCCGTCCGGAAGAAGGAAGGGAAATACCAGATCATGACCAATTTCCGCCAGTCAAGAACCAAACCGGAGGAATATCGCTGTCCCCGATTTATCATGGTGGATCAGATGATCTTTCAGTATCCCGCCCATGTGGATTATTTTCGTTCCATTCTCTCCGCCACACATCAGGAGCTTGGGGCTCCGACACAGTACTCCGTGATCTGTGATCTTAAAAAACTGGTGATCTATCTCTATCATTTTCACAATTTTGAAAATCAGCTTGTGATGGATATAAAAAACGAGCTGGCGAAGGAGTCCCGGTCCTACGAACTGGAGAAGAGCTTCCCTAAAACCTACGCCTTCATGATTTATAAGGCCCAGTGGATGAAGCAGCACCCGGATCATCAACCTCCCACTAAAAAATGACCTCAAAGGAGAACCATCTTTGAACATCACATTTATCGGCGCCTGCCGTCAGATCACGGGATCCTGTTATCTTCTGGAATCGGAGGACAGCCGTGTTGTCATCGACTGCGGCCTTTAT
>JAHIPL010000292.1 GCA_018894615.1 Acidobacteriota bacterium
CACAAGGAATGGCTCGATCTCGTCAATCCCATCATGACCAAAACCGAAAAGGATGTGTTCTCCCGGCTCAAAAGCACACGGGAAAGAGAGCAGTTCATCCGCCTGTTCTGGAAGCGCCGCGATCCCCTGCCTGACACAGAAGCCAATGAATTCCAGGACGAATACATGGAACGGGTGCGCTACGCCGATCGTCACTTCGGACGTTCGGGGGTTAAAAGAGGAAGCCGGACGGACCGGGGGTTTTTTTATCTGCTGCTCGGACCACCGCTCGACCGCCAGTCCTACGCCACCCAATCCCAGATCTGGCCCCTGGAACTCTGGCACTATAAGGGGGAGCAGCAGTACGGTCTCCCCGCCTATTTTTACCTCATTTTTTTCCAACCCGAAGGCCTTGGCGAGTACAAGCTGTACTCCCCGGGCGTGGACGGACCGGAGCGGCTCATGATTCCAGGAATGGCCGAAAAAAGCCTCACCCGCCAGGTCGCCTATCAGTCCTTGAAGAATATTTCAGGGGAGTTGGCGGCCGCATCACTCACCTATCTCCCCGGTGAAAATCCGGGACTGAGCACCTCCAGTCTTTCCTCCAACACCGTCATCGCCAATGTCGGCGAGCTGGCTGAAAAAAAATTCAACGACGCCTACGCCCGTCATTTTCTTTATTACAACGAATTCGTCGAAACGGAATACACACACGATTACATCAACTGTGATTCCCAGGTAAAGATTTTTGAGTCCGACGGGCAGCCGTTCATTCACTGGTCCATCGAACCGGACAAACTCAACATGTCGTCCCACGATGGAAATTATTACGCTTCAATCCAGGTTGTCCTGCGGCTCGAAGACAGGGCCGGCGGGCTCGTTTATGAAAAAGAAGAAAACATCCCCATCACCATCACTCCGGAGGAACGGGAAAGATTTGAACGACGCCCCATGGCCTTTCAGGACATGTTTCCCGCGGCTCCTGGGGACTACAAAATTTTCCTTCTGCTTCAGAACCGGACAGCCAAAAACTTCACATCCTTTGACACGGTCCTCCATGTGCCGGGTTCTTCCAAAAACCCAACCCTGAGTCCGCTGCTTCTCTATCAATCATCCGAGCGTCTCAACCCCGAGCAGCAGGGAAAACTCAAGGCCTTCACCTTCGACGGCACCCAGTATGTGTTCAGCAGCCGCAACAGCATTCCTTCCGATCAGCCGGCAGGTGTTTTCGGCCAGGTCGCCGGCCTCGACACGGAGGGTGAATACCACCTCGATCTTCAGTTTTACAATCTCGACCGGAGCGAATACATGCATTCGATCGAGCTCCCTCTCCGGTCCATCCTTCAGAAGGACGGAAAGGGAATCGATACCGGCTTCCTGGATCTCAAACAGCTTCCTCCCGGATATTACAGGGTGGATGTCAACCTGACGGACAAAAACAGCGGGCCTCTATCCAAACAGACAATCAACTTCATTCTGATGACCCGGGCCGCATCTCTGCTTCCCCGCGTCTACTCCAAGCTCCATCCGCGCTTTCCCCATCCCGAGCACCTTGAAACGCTGGCTTCGCAGTATTTTATGAGCGGACGCTACGACCAGGCCAGGGATGCCGCGGAAAAACGTCTTCAGATGCAGGACTCCCTGAACGGACGGCTGCTTCTCTCGCGCATTCAATTCGGGCTGCAGAACTACGAAGAGGCCCTTCGGTTATCCATTCCCATCTACCGGCAGACATTCGACCGGGAAGCGGGAAAAACGGCCGCCGCCAGTTACGCCGCTCTGAACAACTGGTCTGAGGCGGTCGTCCTCCTTGAAGACCTCCTCAAAGAGGCCCAGGAGATCCCTGTTCTCAATCTCGCGGGAGAATGTTATTTGAAATTGAACCAGATCCAACGGGCGCTTCCGTTTCTTCAGAAATCACTTCAACTCAACCCCGATCAGCCCGCCATCCGGGAGCTGTTGAAGGAAGCGGAACGCAAAAAACAGCCCGATGTGCTAAAATAGAATCGGACGATTCAGATCACTTGGACCGAGTGGAGGATGCCGATGAAAAAAACACACGCCCTGCTTTTGATCACCCTGCTCCTGGCCGGAACCCTCACGGCCGATGTCCGGGGAAAACTGGAATGTTTTGTTGTGGACATGGAGAAAAATCCCATTGAGGGTGTTGATGTATCGATTATCTCCATCAAGATGTCAACCAAACAGTTCATCGTCAAAACAAACGACAAGGGCAAGTTCACGCAGATCGGCGTCTGGCCCGGCTACTACCAGATCAATCTGAAGAAAGAGGGTTTCCAGCCGCTGACGACCGAAGTCAAGGTGGAAATCGCGGAATCCAGCCAGTTCCAGTTCACCCTGAAGAAGGTGGATGAAGCCATCCAGGAAGCGCTCTCCGATGCGGATAAAAACTTCGTCAAGGGGAACCGGCTGTTCGAAGCCCAAAAGTACGAAGAGGCCGCTGACGCTTTCACCGAAGCTATTCAGTTCAACAGCGACAACTGGGGCTATTATTTCAATCTCGGATTGAGTTATAAAAAACTCAACAGCCGGGAAAAATCCCTGGATGCGTTTAAAAAGGCCCACGAACTCAACCCGGAAAGTTTCGGCGCGAACATGGAAACGGGCGAAGCCCTGGCAAAACTGGAACAGTTCGCCGAAGCCAAGCCCTTTTATCAAAAAGCGGTTGAGAAGAACACGGACGATCCCGACCTGTTTTACAATTACGGCGTGGTCCTTATCAATCTGGGTGAATCCCAGGACGCGCTGGCGGCCTTTGAAAAAGCGGTCTACATTCAGGATGACTACACCGACGCCTATTATCAATTGGGAACGCTCTACATCGGGCAGAACAAGGTGGAGGACGCCGTCAAAAACCTCGAGAAGTTCCTCTCGCTGGCTCCAGACCACGCCCAGGCTCCCATCGCCAGACAGCTGCTCGAATATCTGAAAAAATAACATCCCGGAGGAAACCGGGCCTTAATCGCGGAGAAGGAGATACGCATTCCGCCGGCGGCCGTCCCTCTCAGTCATCAGAAAATCGGCGACGCGGAAGCCCGCATCAAAGCACTCCCTGAACGCCTTCCGTGTCGTCAATCTCCACTCGAGGGGAATTCGGCGCGTCTCGGAATCATCCACATCGGTTTCTCGGAGCATCCGGTAAAAATCGGACGGAATCTCCAGAAGCACCCGGTTTGCACCGCCCTTGACCGGCATTCTTTTCACGCCCTCCAGTTCAACTTTTCCCGATTTGCCCTGAATAAAAACCGGCTCACCCCTGATGATAAATGCATCGGGCTCATCAAAAAGGGATAAATCCCCGGCCGTCTGTAATCTTTCCTTTTTTAAATCCCACAGGATGTAGAAGCGGTCACAGGGCACATCCATTCTGTTCAACCGGCCGGTAAAATTTTCGTAATGGGCTTCCTTGTATTCCAGCACATCCATGCCGAAACGGTGGATATTGCGGGCGGCATTGACGGAAGTCAGCGGATCGTAGGTGCACGAGATCAGAGACACCCCCAGGAGATCCAGAACCAGTTTTTTCTGGAATTCCTTGATGGCCACCCCCAGCCCGAATCCCTCAAAAGACGGCTTGATCCCAGTATATTGGGAGTAAAAACAAAGATTGTCCACCCTCCGGTATCCCACCGTTTTATCCCGGACGCCCACATAACCGTAGCTGAAGCCGGCAAAGTTGTCCCATTTTTCATCCGGAGCGCCGTCCCCGTCCAGCGAATAGGCCGCCAGAAACACCGATCCCCCCAAGTCGAAATAATTTTCGCACAGGCAGTTTCGCTCGCCGGAGAAGGGGTCGGCGGGCTCTCCCCAGATGGCCATTCGCAGCCGTTCATACTTCGAATAATCACTGGGGGAGGGGGATTGTTCGGCCTTCAAAAGGAAGGATCGTCCCTTTGCGCGGTGAATCGTTTTCCAGTCATTCACTTGCGTTCTCCCCTTATCACATACAATTCGAATCCGTTCGGGTGATCCGATGTGTTTTATTTACCGCGGGCTTCCTCCACCATCTTCTTGATATCCTGAAGCAGGGACGGTGCGTGATAAATGAAGCCGTCCTTGATGGTCCACAACACGCCGCCCTTTTTGACCATCTTCCCTTCCTCCAAAACAGTCACACCGTTGGGATAAAGATATTTCATATTTTCCAGAGGATTCCCCTCGACCAGGATCAGATCAGCCAGAAATCCGGCCCGGAGGCGCCCCAGTTCCTTTTCCAGACCGAGAAGCCGGGCGTTGTTGCCCGTGGCGTTCTGAATGACATCGAGAGGATGAAAACCCGCCTCCTGATGAAGCTCAAGTTCCCTTATAAGGCTGAATCCGTAAAGCATGTAGATGTATCCGGCATCCTCGCCGCAGCCGACCACACCCCCCATCCGTGCGAAATCTAGAACGGCCTTCATCCAGATCTTGAAGTTTTCCTTCCAGAACACCTCGTCCTCGGTTGTCCAGTTCCAGAAATAGGAACCGTGGTTGGCGGGATCGGGCTTAAAATACTCTTCGAGCACGGGATGGAGATAGTCCTTGAACCAGGGTTGGTTTTGAGCGCGGACAAGGTCCCGGTTGGCCTCGTAGATGACAAACGTCGGGCACCAGCCCACACCCTTGTCCACCATGGTCCGCAGCACTTCCTGCAGGCTGCCGGGGGCGGCTTCCCTCCAGAGGTGTCCCGCGTATCGAAAACGGTGGTTTTCATCGTTGTAGTTGTACCAGGGAGGAAAATTCTGCGCGCCGGGAAGGGCCGCATCGGGAACACCGTACCAGTGTTCGACCGTCGACACGCCGAAGGCGGCATCATCCCAGGCGTCCGCTCCCGCTTCCTTGACGCGCTGAACCGAACGGCGGGCCTGCTCGGGCGTTCCTCCGCCGCAGCGCATGTAGAGAAAAATACGCGGGGCGGCGATCGATCCTTCCGCACTTTTTTCACGTTCCTCAAGAGTCAGCTGTGTGTTGGAGCCGACATCGCGGACGGTTGTGATCCCGCAGGCCAGCCATATTTTATAGAGATATTCAAAGGGAATGGGATTTCGGCCGCGGCTGTCGTGGATATGGGCATGGTTGTTGATAAGCCCGGGAAGGGCGTAAAGGCCGGTGCCGTCAAGAACATGCGCCTCCTTCTCATAGGCCTGCGGACTGCGGTTGGCGGAGCGCACGGCGCTGATGCGGTTGTTTTCGACAATGATGTCCAGCGGCCCCCGGGCGGGAGTCCCCTTTCCATCGATAACGGTCACGTTTCGAATGACGACCCGGTCGTATCGCTGTCCCGATTCGATCCCCCTGTTTTCCGCAGCGGCAAGGGAGGCTGCACAAAGGGAAAGACAGAGGATAACAGCGGCCGGGACAATCCAGGTGTTTTTTTTCATTCTCTCCTCCAAACATATGGGAAGATCCTATTATTGTTCCTGATTTTTGTCCAGTCAACGGATATTTCACTTGAGTCGGCTTCGATCCGGGAGATAGAGACTTTTTTCATCCATTTTTGACAAAAACGGATAAATCCGCTACAACATGAGTTTCATTCATCGAAGGAGTTGGCCATGGATAGAGAAATGAAAATCACTTTCCCGGGAAACAAACGGATCGATGCCGAATACAAAGGTTTCACCATTCAGACGGATCAGCCTGTTCACCAGGGAGGAGACGGAAGCGCTCCCGCGCCATTCGATCTGTTTCTCGTTTCGCTCGGAACCTGCGCGGGTTTCTATCTGATGTCCTTCTGTCAGAGCCGAGGTATCCCGGGAGACGGAATTTCGGTCACCCTCGCAACCGAAATCGACACAAAGATCAAACGGATCACCAAAGTCATCATCGAGGCCCATCTTCCTTCGGACTTTCCGGAAAAGTACACCAAGGCCGCCATCAGAGCCATGGAGATGTGCGCCGTAAAAAAATACCTCGACTCACCCTTCGAGATGGAAACCCTCGCCACCATTAAAAATTAGTCGTCAAAGAATCGGAACCTCAATCCATTCGGAAAAGGATGTTATTCCGCCGGACTACCATCCTCTGGAAAATATCGCCAGAAGCAGATTTCTGTCTTTCTCCGTCATTTCCAGGCGGCCGAAGAGGCTGTGAACCATTTCCGTGACATGCTCGCTGTTCGATTCATGGATGAAACGCCTGTCTTTCAGCTTGTCGAGAATAAGTCGAATGCACTCCATCTGCTCTTCTCTCGGGATGAAGCGTTCCCGTTCAACGGAGCTGCCCATGGTCTGTACGTCACCAGCGATACGAAAGAGGGTCAGAAGGACGGCGGAAGCCAGATTGTAGGACGGCTGTCTTCCCGCCTGGGGAATAGTGAAAAGAAAATTGGCGAAGCGGAGCTGTTCCGATGTTAATCCCGTTCTCTCGTTTCCAAAGAGAAGTCCGATCCGGGTGCCTGAAGGAGCGGCGATGACTCTGTCAACCGCCTCATCAAAAGAGCTGAGAGAATAATTTTTTCTGAATTTTGCCGTCGCGGCCGCAATCAGCTGCAGCCCGGCGACTGCTTCTTCGAGACCCGGAAGCAGTTCGGCTTGTTTCAGAATATCTCCTGAATGAACGGCCGCGGCAAAGGCCCGGTCGCTGATCTGATCCACCCCGACAATCCGAAGTGACCGGAAACCCGTGTTTTTCATCGCGCGGGCGACAAGTCCGATGTTCTCCTGGTTTTGAGGGTGAACCAGAATGACGGAGATATGGTCCTGAAGGGAATTATTAATTCTCCTGCCGGTCATGCCGTCATTATAAAAGGAAAAGCCGGTTCAAGCCAGCGGCGGATTTCATGAAGAGGTCGGCCTAGAAGGAACTGCCGATGAGCCCCCCTAGCACCGCCCAGTAAATGGTCGAAATGTAGAGATTGCTCGCGATCTTGCAGGTTCCTGAGGCGCATCCGATAAAGCGATAATATAAAAACCCCAGCCCTGTATTCGATTTGTCAATTATTCGAATAATGTTATATGCGAACAGAAAACCATGGGTCAGAGGAAAACATTCAAAAGGCAAATCAATTGAGGCCCGTGGACCCGAAACCGCCCTCACCCCGGTCGGTTCCGTCCAGGTTGTCCGCCTCTTCAATCTCGACCGAAAAAACGGGCTGAATGAGCATCTGGGCTATCTTTTTTCCCCTCTCCACGGTGTACGGTTTTTCCGTCAGATTGATGAGAACCACCCTGATTTCCCCCCGGTATCCGGCATCGATCACGCCGGCCAGCCTGTGAACGCCGCTCAATGAAACACCACTTTTATCCCAGACAAGCCCCACATGCCCCACGGGAATAGCCACCTGAATGCCCGTTGGAACGGGAACGGGATTTCCCCGCTCAAGCACGACATCCTCAACGGCATAAAGATCCATTCCCGCATCGCCCGGATGACCGTAAGAGGGAAGCCTCGCCTCTTTATGGATTCGCTTCACACGCAGTTTCATGGACTCACTCCTTCCGTCCGCACATCCTCAAAGAACATTTTCGCCTCGGCCGCCATTTCAAAAAATATTTCAGGGGTGTAAGGCTCCATCTTCCGGTAGGCCGCATCCAGGGCCCCCTCCGGATAAAACTGCTGGAGCTGAAACACCCGGGCGCCCTTCAACAGTTCTGCGATTGCTGCAATATCCTCTTTATGGACCAGCCCGGGCACGGCCGTTGTTCTGAAGGTGTGGGGCAGGCCGGATTCCAGGATGATGTCGATGCATCGGCGGATGGTTTTCATGTCCACAGCGACTCCGGCGGCTTTCTCATATTTTTCGGGCGTTGATTTGATATCCATGGCGATGTGATCCACCAGACGTCCGGCAATCAACCGGTTCAGCAGATCAGGTGCCGTACCGTTTGTGTCGATCTTGACAAGCAGATCCCGATCCTTGATCACCTGCAGAAGCACATCAATATCGGCGTGTAAAAGAGGTTCTCCGCCGGTGATGCAAATCCCCTCCAGCCATCCGGCTCTCGAATCGAGAAAGGCCAGAACATAATCCATGGGAAAATCCGCCAGAGAATCGGGCCGTATCACCAGATCGGCATTATGGCAGAAAGGGCAGCGAAAGTTGCAGCCGCCCACAAAAAACGTCGCCGACACAAAACCGGGAAAGTCCTTGGGGGCAAACTTCTCTATGCCTTTGATTTCAACCACTGATCCAGGTCCTCCGACGTATGCAGAACGGCGGCCGTTTCCTCATTATCCAGAACAATCAGCGTAGGAATGACGAGGACGCCTTTTTCATCCCGCTTCAGGACCTTGAGGAATTCGCGGATTTTTTTCTTGGATTCTTTTTGAACCAGACTGAACTCCTGGACATCCAGGTTGATCCCGGCAATATGTTTTTTCAGAACCTCACAGGCCCCGCAGTTGGGCAGTGAAAACAGCAAATATTCCATCCCCCCTCCTCAAACGGACGCAGAGTAGGGAGTCCGCTCGTCATACTCCTGCCGCTTGCCTTTGTTCCAGGTGGAAATAGGCCGAAGATAGCCGACGATCCGCGAGTAGATTTCGGTCGGCTCACCGCATTGGGGACAGTTGATCTGTTCTCCGACGAGATAACCGTGAGACCGGCAGATGCTGAAGGTGGGCGTGATGCTGAAATAGGGAAGCTTTGTTTCGGCGATTCGCTGCACCATTTTTTTGCAGGTCAATCCATCGATGGCTTCGGGAAGGAAACCGTGAAACATCGTTCCTCCCGTATAGAGAGGCTGGATGTCCTTCTGGTGCGCGATGGCCTCAAAAATGTCCCGCGTGGCATCCACGTTGAGATGGGTGGAATTTGTGAGGTAGGGGGTTTCTTCCGTCCCCGAGGTGACGATGCTCTGATATTTTGTTTTGTCCAGGCGGGCCAGACGGTAGGAGGTGGATTCGGCCGGAGTGGCCTCCAGATTATACAGATGCCCCGTTTCCTCCTGAAAATCCCGCATCACATCCCTCATGAACCCCATGACCTCAATGGCGAACGCTTTGCCGGACTTCGTATCGATACCTTCCCCCAGGAAATTCTCACAGGATTCATGCATGCCGCAGATTCCGATTGTCGAAAAATGATTCTCGAAATGCCCGAGATAAACCTTGGTGTAAGGCATCAATCCCTTCTCGAGCATATTGTTGACGATTTCCCTTTTGGTCTCCAGAGATTCCTTGGCGAGGATCATGAGATTCTTCAGGCGGGCAAAATACTCCTCCCTGGAATTGGACTCGAACCCGATGCGGTTGAGATTGATGGTGACAACTCCGATGGAACCCGTGGATTCACCCGGTCCCCAGATACTTCCGGGGCGATTGGTCAGTTCCCGCAGGTCGAGATTGAGCCGGCAGCACATGGCCCGGACATCTCCCGGATCCAGGTTGGTTCCGATGTAGTTCTGAAAATACGGAATGCCGTATTTGGCCGTCACTTCAAAAAGCAGTTCGGCGTTTGGGCTGTCCCAGTCAAACTCTTTTGTCAGATTATAGGTGGGAATGGGGAAGGTGAACACCCGGCCCTGCTGGTCTCCCTCGATCATGAGCTCCAGAAAAGCCCTGTTGATCATATCCATCTCGACCTGATAGTCACCGTAGCGTGTCTCCTTCTCCTCTCCTCCGACGATGACGGCTTTGTTCTTGATGTCATCCGGGACCGTCCAGTCAAAGGTGAGATTGGAGAAAGGTGTCTGCCATCCCCAGCGGCTGGGTACGTTCAATCCAAAAATGAGTTTCTGAATATCCTGTTTAACGCGTCCGAAATCCAGCTTGTCCGCCCGCACAAACGGCGCCAGATAGGTGTCCACGCTGGAGAAAGCCTGGGCGCCGGCAAACTCGCCCTGCATGGTCCCGATAAAGTTGACCATGTGAAGGGTGGCCGTTTCGAGATGTTTGGCCGGATAGGAGTGAACCTGATTGGACACGTGACCGAAGCCTCTGCGGAGAAGCTTTTCCAGGGACCATCCGGCGCAGTAGCCCACGATGGGATAGGACAGGTCATGGATATGAAAGTCCCCTTCCATATGCGCATTTTTGATATTTTCGGTGTAGATCTGGTTAAGGGCGAAATTGGCCAGCACTTCCCCCGACACACGGGCGTTCAGGCCGGAAAAACTCATGGAACCTTCGTTGCTGTTTTCCTTGATTTTCCAGTCATTATCTTCGATGTAATCCCGGATCAGGCGCTCCAGATTGATTCCAGTCCGCTTCGCTTCGCGGATATCCTTGTGACGGTCACGGTAAAGGATATAGGATTTGGCGACCTCGTGATAACCCTGTTTCATGAGGACCATTTCAACAATGTCCTGGATCTGTTCAACGGATGGAATGGTGAATCCGCCGAATTTGTCCTCAAGAATAAAAGTGACGATATCCGCTACACTCTCTGCCGTGCGGTGGTCGTCCATCCCGCTGGACTGCATGGCCTTGTGGACGGCTTTGGTGATTTTCTCTTTGACAAAATCAGCAACCTGCCCATCCCGCTTTTTGATTCTAGCGACGGTTCTGTGAACCAAGGTTTCCCTCCTTAGAATAAGTGCTGACACATGAAACGGCCATTAATCCCCATGTGATGGAACGCATTGATCGAGCCCGAATCCCTCTCCCGGAGAGCTGACTACTGACAATACATCTTGTGTGAACCCAAGGCTATGACCACAATTTGTTGTGTGCAATCCTTAAATTATAGAGATTATTTGGGGATGTCAAGAGATTTTTCGATATTTCCAAAAGTTACACGTTTTTCCCTCCGTTTCATCTGTGCATCCCTTTTTTCCCTTCTTTCACTCTGTGATAAAATAGAATCAAACCACCCGCTGACTGGAGATAGCAAGAAAACATTTGATGTTCCCACTCATTCCGGAGAAGAGATACAGGACATCACGACCATGATCCAACATGCCGTCGCGGATTCCGGTGTCAGACAAGGACTCTGCTGCATGACATCGGGAAGGCGATGCCGTGACTTTCCAGTTCGGCCCGCAGATCGGTTCCCCCTGAAAAATGAACCGTTTGAATCCCCAGCCGGTTGGCCGCCTCCACATTCTTGCGAAGATCATCGATGAAGAGGCATTCGTCGGGCGCCGCCTGGGCCCGGTCTAGAGCGGCTCGGTAAATGGCCGGTTCCGGTTTGACCGCACCCACCTCAAATGAGAGGACGTAAGCGTCAAAGAAAAAAATCTCCGGAAATGAGTTGGTGATGAACCCATACCGCATCCGATCCGTGTTCGACAGAAGGATCAGCCTGTACTTGCGCCGCAGAGATTTAATAAGAGAGGAAACGGGGGAATCGAGGCGAAAAATATCGCTGTAATGGGCATAAAATGTTTCTTGATCGACCTCCGCTCCCAGGATGGAGGACATTTTCCCGTAAAAATCAGCCGGTGTCATTCGGCCCGATTCAAACTCCCTAAGGACCGGCAGATACATCGGCGCCGCACCGCGCATCTCCTCTGCAGTCAGGGAGGAATATCGCTCCATCTTTCGAAGGAAAATGTCATTGTCGAAATTGAGGAGCACCCTGCCAAGATCGGAGATGATGACGCGAATAGGGCTTTTTTCCATTTGTGTTGAGCGTTATTCTGGCAGATTCACCATCCCAAAACAAGCCCCCCGATCAAAATTGACTTCATTCCGGGCCCATGATATACACGAAATCATCCCATCCTCCGAAAAGAAAGGACTTGGGCATGGAATCTGAACTCCCCGCAGAAAGCCGCCTGACAGGAAAGAAAAAGGAGAACTCTTATGACAGAATCCCGCAAGCAAAAAGGAAAAACGTCAAACATCGCGGTCCTGCTTGCCGTTTCGCTGACTTTAATCCTGATCTTCGGAGGAGCCTTTGCCCTCTATTTCTGGAAAGGCCGCGCGATCAACGAGAGTGACATCCGCAGCGCGGAGAAGATCATGGGATTGACGTTCACCCGGAAGGAACGACGGATGCTTCTCGACAACACCCGCCGGAATCTGCGCAGCTACACAGCTCTCAGGGACGTCGATATCCCCAACTCCATTCCACCGGCCTTTCAATTCAACCCCGTCGTCGATCCGGAGAAACATCCCATACGGGAAACGTCCTTCTCCTTTGTTCCCGATCCCGCCGTCATCCTCCCTGAAAACAGAGAAGAAATCGCCGCCGGCCATTACCGCGGGCCTCTGCACGGCATTCCCTGGGGTGCCAAGGACCTGCTCAGCACAAAGGCGTATCCGACAAGCTGGGGCGCCATGCCCTACAGGGATCAGATTTTCGACGAAGATGCGACGGTG
>JAHIPL010000293.1 GCA_018894615.1 Acidobacteriota bacterium
GCCGGGCGATGCGCACCAGCTTGTCGCAGGTCAGATCTTTACCGTTTAATATGATGGCCATTCAAATCTCCTCAATATGAAACGTCTCAAAATCTCCATATGAATGAATTCTTTATAAGCCTTCCTCCCCTCTCTGTCAATGCACGGCGTATGCACGGCGAATACAAGAACCCATTAAAAATCCGTTCTATTGAAGGGAGTCGGGTCCTCAGAAAATAATTCGTTTCTTCGGGGTATTTCATTTTTTTTCGACTGAGGGCTTGACAAACCCATCTGTATTACTATATCAATACAGTAAGGCAATAACAACCATGACGGACATTAAAATCGACCTCAAAAGTTTTGTCCCCATTTTTGAGCAGATCAAACAGCAGGTCACCCTGCTCATTCTCCGCGGGAGATACAAACCGGAGGATGCCCTCCCATCCATCCGGGACCTGGCCGCCGGCCTGATCGTCAATCCCAACACCGTGGCCCGGGCCTACCGGGAGTTGGAGCAGACGGGTGTCATCACCACCAAACGGGGAAAGGGCTGTTTTGTGTCCGAGGAGGCCCTCACCCTCCTGCCGTCCGCCCAAACGGGGATGGCCCGCCTCATCGTCCGCCGGGCGGTCGACGAGCTTCATGACCTTCAACTGGACGGTGGGCGGATCAGGGAACTGTTCGACGAAATCCTCAATGACAAAAGCAAATAGGGGGGAAAGGCAAACGATGGAAACCATACTTGAGATAAAAGATCTGGCCAAATCCTTCGGGAAAAAGCGCGTCCTGGAAAACATCGGATTCACCGTCAAAAAAGGGGAAATCGTCGGGCTGCTGGGCCTGAACGGTGAAGGGAAAACCACCCTCATCCGGTCCATTCTGGGAATCATCCCCTTTGACGGCGGAACGATCCATTACAACAGCCTCCCTCTCACCTACTCGACGGGAAGGGGAAAACACAGCATCGCCGTCGTACCCGAGGATTCGTTTTTCTACAACGGGATGACAGTAAGCGAGCACCTGCGGCTGAACGCATCCTTCTATCCCTCCTTGAATCAAAAACGATACGATGATCTCACAAGCGAATTCGAGCTTTCCCTCTCACAAAAAATCGGCTCGCTGTCCCGGGGACAGAAACTCAAGCTGGCGCTTGTCATGGCCCTGGCGACCGAACCCGACCTTCTATTACTGGACGATTCGACCTCGGGCCTGGATGTCCCAACAAGAAAGGAATTTCTACGGGGGATTATCCGCGACTACACGGACAGGGGAGCCTCGGTTCTGTTCGCCACCCATCTCGTTCATGAAATCGAAGGGCTGGTGGATCGGATCCTGATCCTTCACCGGGGACGAATTTTAGTGGATGAAAGGATTCAGGCGCTCAAAGACAAGGCAAGACCGGATGAAGCGCCGACGCTGGAGGACATTTTCACTGGTTTTGTCGGACGCAGGGAGGTGCGCTGATGTTCGGCCGAATGTTTCTCAAGGAATGGAAGGAACGATGGGGCCTTCTCGGACTGGCGATTTTTATGATCGGACTTTTTGTTTTCCTTTACGTAAGTCCAAGTGCCTCCGAGAATATGCGCCTGTACTCAACAGGCACTCTCTATCTCATTTTTCTGCCGGTTTTCGCCCTGCTTCTTGGATCAAGCGGCTTTTCCGCCGAATTCAAGGATTCGGCCTGGACCTATCTTTTCTCCCGTCCCGTTCGCAAGGAAACCCTCTGGCTCACCAAGCTGGTTTCCCTGGCCGCCATGCTGCTTTTTGTGTTTTTCTTGATTTCCCTCTTGAAACTCATTCTGCCCGGATTAGCCGTGACCTCCCGGGACCTGTTCAGCCCCATTTGGATGAAGCCGGACATCCCACTTCAAGCATTCGCCTTCACCATCTCTCTTCTGGCGTTTTTTATCTCCTTTTCCATGTCCTTCCTCCATGACCGCCTGTTCGTTCCGATTTTTTTGTCGATCCTGGTGATCGGGCTGCTATTCGTCTTCGAAAAGTCTTTCATCTGGTTCGTGATGATGAAACTTTTCAGCAAAGGATTTACCGTCCCCGCCGAATTCAAGGATCTGTGGATCTTCGCGGGCGCGGCGTTTCTGGCGGCTTCCCTGCTGACATTCCGA
>JAHIPL010000294.1 GCA_018894615.1 Acidobacteriota bacterium
CGACTCCGTGGACGGTCATCAGGTGTTTAGGATCGGCGGGGTCGTCCTCGAGTTTGGAGCGCAGCAGGGCGACATGATTGTCCACGGTTCGGGTCGTCGGAAACTGGTTGTAGCCCCAGACCTCATCGAGAAGCTCATCCCGGCTGACGACTTCTCCGGTTTTGGCGGCCAGCAGGCGCAAGACACCGTACTCCTTGCGGGAAAGATCCAGTGCCCTGCCGGCTTTTTTGGCTTCAAAGCGCTTGAAGTCGATGACCACATCTCTGAATTCCAGGGTATCGGGAAGTTCCCCGGACTTGGATAGATGAACCCTCCTGAACAGGGCCCGTATCCGGGCAAGGAGCTCAGGCACGGAGAAGGGTTTTGTCACATAATCATCCGCTCCGAGGTCCAAACCCAAGATGCGATCCACTTCTTCTCCCCTGGCTGTCAGCATCAGAATCGGAGTTGTGTTTCCCTCGGCCCGGACCTTGCGGCAGAGTTCATAGCCGCTCATCTTGGGGAGCATCAAATCCAGGATGACCAGGTCCGGTTTTTCCTCTCGGATGATACAATAGCCTTTTTCCCCGTCCGTGGCTGTTTTTACTTCATAGGATTCATATTCGAGATTATCCTTCAAGCCGCGGAGGATGGCCAGATCATCCTCTATGATCAGTATCTTTTTCATGAAACCCTCTTGATCGGCAGATAAATCGAAAAAACACTCCCTTGTCCTTTTGTGCTTTCGATGTTCAGGCGGCCGCCATGCGCTTCGACGATATGAGCGACCAGGGAAAGTCCGAGGCCCGTACCGGCCGTTCTCTCGTTTTCTGCGGACGGAACCCGGTAAAATTTGTCGAAAATTTTCTTTTGCTCATGAGGATCGATCCCGATACCCCTGTCAACCACATGAATGACGGCTTGGTCATCTTTTTTCTCGAGTTTCAATTCGATGTCCCGGGAATCCCCAGAGTATTTTATGGCATTACCAAGAAGGTTTAGGACTGCTTGTTCGATGGCATCCCCATCCACCCGGATATCGGGCATCTCCTCCTCTATCCGGACAAAAAGTTTAAAATCCTGTTGGCTGAGCGGATATTCCATCGTTCGCGCCGCCGTGCGGATGATTTCAGGAAGCGAGCTGAGTTCCATTTTGTACACTCTATTTCCCTTCTCGATCTTGGAAAAGTCGAGGACATCATTTAACAGCCTGGTCAGGCGCTGGCTCTCGTTGACGATCGTATCCAGGTATTCATCCTGCATGGCCTTGTCCTTCGACCTCCCCAGGCGCAGAGTTTCGGCGAACATGCGGATGGAAGTCAGTGGTGTCTTCAATTCATGGGACACGCTGGACACAAACTGGGAGCGCATCTCAGCCAGCCGCAGTTCGCGGCGGACGTCCCTCCACAAAAGGTAGGCGCCGAAGAATGTCACCGTGATGACCAATAGAAGAGTCAGGAGGTAAAAAGACCGCTGAAGGCTCCACTGCTTGCCGAGTGCATTTCCCTGGTTTTCAGAAAAAGTCATCCTTATTCCCCGGAAATTCGGGCCCATGTATTCGCCACCGCCTGTTCCCTCGGCAAGAAGGCGGACATCACTGGAAATAACGGACGCCGAATTCCTGTCAATTTTTAGAGTTTCGAGAACATCCGGCGCATCGACGGCAATCAGCGCCGGTAGGGTGCCGGGTGAAGAGGTTGACAAGCTCAGAAGCCAGTCGGCATCACCGTACGCTGACCAGATATTTTCCTGCTGTTCACTCCGGAGATTGCGAAGAAGGCTGGGAAACTCTCTTTGGAGAATGAGGGCTTGTTCTATTATGGAGATATTCTTTTGAACCAACAACAAGTTTTCTTTCGTGTTATCCGTTGGATCAGAATCATTCATTGTCTCGATAAGTTTTTCACATATCTCTCTTATCATGTAGGCTTCTGTCGGTGACATCCAGCGCGATTCATTCAGTCTCTCCCGGACTCGCTCAGCAACCTCTTTTAAAGACACGGTGTTATCAGCCAATCGTCCTGCGGCATACAAAAAGAACGGGATTCTGAATTCATCGAAAATATTCGACGGGAGAGCCAAAATATTATTGTAGAGTGAAATGGCCTCCTCAATTTGGCTGGATTTTTTCATCACCCTGGCCAGCAAAAGTTGGGCGTATCCTCGTTGTGTGCGAGTCGCGGATGTTTTTAGTATTTGTCGGTAGATCTGGGAAGCTCGGGAAAAATTTTTATTGACGAGTTCTTCATTCTCGGCCTGTTGTATCTTTTGTGTAAAATCACGTTGATTGAGTGATAGGAATCCCGACTCGTCTGCTGGTCTGATCTCCCAGGGAAGCTTCAATTGGTTATCCTCAACGTGACCCATAAGCACGACCTCCGGATTTTTAGGCCCATCCGAGAGGGATTCGGCACTTATTTCCTGGTTTTTGATGGTTTCCAGCCTGTTGAACAGATATTGACTTATTTCAACTGTTATTCTTCTGCGTTCATCCGAAGCTCTTTTTTCAGCCAGTTCTCTTTCCTGGCTAATCATGCGGAAACTTAAAATCACAAGGACAACGCAGGGCAGTACAAAGATGAGAAGAAACAGGAGAATTTGTTTTCGATAATTCCGAGATTTCTTTGCCAAGAAAGACCTCTCTTTTTGGCTGTAGTCTAACAGTAAAAGAATACCAGATATGTCATGAAAATGTCATAAAAAGTCCCACGATTTTTCGTCACTATGTCAAGAGCGATAGAACGGCGTCGCGGGTAAAAACGATGAAATCATCCTGATCTTCGAGAAAAGGGGCGATATCATCGATGACGGAAATCCAGTCCAAAGATTCCACTTTGCCCCGTACGGTGCGCAGCCAGTTATCGTGCCGGGTGGGATCAAAACAGGGTTGTTGCTGCGCGATTGCGTTGGATAGAAGAGTTAGATTGGGTGTCAATCCAGGCCACTTGGATCTGAACCAGAAAAGATCGTAGATATCTCTTCCTTTGGTATAGGGCCTCAGCAGAACGGCCGCCAATTTTCCCGAAAATGCTGAGGGTAAATCATAATGTTTGATCAACACGGGAAGATGGAGATTAACAATTGTTCTTTCCTCGTTCCATCCGGAAGGTGGATTGGAATCGATTTCAATGTGAATGGATGTTTTCTCTTCTTTTCGGCCGGATAATCCAAGTTCATAAAGTAATCCGGTGAATCCCACCTTGATGCGTTTGACTGTTTTTGTCGCCTTCAGTGTTGTTGTTGAATCATACCCGGCCCGCATGAGCTCGCGTTCGAGTGTAGGAGAGAACAGTTTCTCTTGAGTGTCATCCCAACCCGGCTTGGCCGTGAAATCCAGATCTTCCGAATAGCGGCGGATTCGGTAAAGAAATCGCAGAGCCGTGCCTCCGACAAACAACAGGGAATCGTCCAGCTTTGTCTTCTGCATCAGAAAGAGAAGATAGTTCTGGAGATATTCGCGAAGGACCTGCCGTTCATTTCCTTTGGATTGACGCGCGGTCTGAAGGGCGATGTCTTTCATGATCTGTTCTCCCTGATGAATTCGGTGATTCGCTGCGATGCCTTATGGAGAGAGGGGGAGGGGTTCATCGACGTGTATTTTTCCCACTGATCTACGTTGAATTCTTCAAGATTTTGAAGCCGCAGCTCTTCCAGCCAATCGAAAGAAAAATGATGACGGCGAAGATGAAGATAAAGCTTATCCCAAAGGGCTTTTTCCGGCGAGGCGATGACGATGTCTTGGCCCTGAACTTCCATTTTTGAATATCCGGTGAAA
>JAHIPL010000295.1 GCA_018894615.1 Acidobacteriota bacterium
CGTGAAATTATTGTTCGTTTCCAGATAAACGCCCTGGTCGACCTGCCAGCTTCTGAGCGTGCTGTCTTTTCCCCAGAACATGTCGTAGGCCGATTCATAACGAATTTCCTGAATGGATCCTTTCCCGGTCATGAAGGATTTGACCAGGACGGCATCGATTTCACGCCGGTCGTCATCCTGGATGAATCCGACGGGATTGACATTCTCTCCAAAATGCTCATCCAGCTGTTTATAACCGAGGTGCATGTAAAATTTATCCGTCCGAAAAGACGGGCGGATAAAAAAGGCCATGTTTTCATCTTTGTACTCGCCGTAGCTGTAGGCAAACTGCCCTTCCACCTCCAGACCTTTTGCCAACGTCAGCCTGGCATCCAGTCCGGTGCTTCCCGAGTTACGCCCCTGGGTCAGCTTGTTGGCCGTCAGCACACCCAATGACCAGTTTTTCTCTTTTTTATCGAGACGGAACACATTAATATTGGCGTTTTCCTCTGTCAGATAAATGGAATCGCTCTGCTGAGCACCCATCCCTGTCAGTTCAAATCCGCCGAATTCACCGGCAACACGCACACCTCCATAGATATCGCCGATCCGCTTGGAATAAAAAAGCGGGATTTCGGTGTCAAGAGAGCGGGACGCACGGGCCATAAAAGGACGCTTTTCCTCGTACCGCAGTTCAAAACGTGTGAGATTGACGAGTTCCTGATTTGTTTCAATGCTGTCAAATTCCGGATTGGCCGTCAGTTCAATTTCCATGGTATCGGTCGGGAGTACGACGATATCCACACCTCCCGTAAAGTCTTCATCTCCGCCGGTTTTTGCCATGGCGAAGGGGGTGATCTGAAAACGCTTGGCGCCTTCCAGGAACTCGAGTATCGGTAGAGTGGTCAGCCTTTCAAAGTTGAATGCGGGATCCAGGGCACCCATCCAGAAGGAACTCGAGAGCCGAGGCAAAACACGCGACAGACTCAACCCGATAGCCGGAGCACTTGGTTCCATCCCGAGAGAACGAAGGTCGATGACGATTTCCGCGTTCCATCCTGTTCCGGTTTTTGTTGCGGCCGCTTCCCAATAGCCGTTCCAGCGGGGATCAAAATTCTCCCCTGATTTCCCGACCCGGGCGTCCGCCTGTGTTTCAAGGAGATTGAGAACAAAAACATAATAGACACTTTCACTTTTCAACGTGTCGATCAGAATGTAAACCGAATCGTCCACTCTCAGATCGAAGTCCCTTTCCTCGACGGTCGCCGCGATGGTGTCCGGCTGCGAATCCAGGCATGTGAATCCGATGTACACCGAGTTTTCGTCATAGAGAATTTTGACCGACATCCCTTCCGTTATAAAACTCTCATCCGTACCGGGGTTGTGACGAAAAACTCCGGCATCGGGTGCTGAAGTCCATTCCGGCTCATTGAACAGCCCGTCCAGCTGAATGGGGGATTCGATTTTTTTTACATAAATCTTTTTCCGTTCGATCTGGGCGTGGATCAGAAAGGAGAAGACGATAAGAGTGAAGAAGAGAACGCCGCCGATTTTTTTCAATGGAAAACTCCATGAAGCGGTTTTTGAGCGTGTGATGGATAATTGTTAAACTTTTCCGGGTCAACTGTCTTTTTAAAAGACAACGCACTCTCCTTGAATGAAAGAATTTTTATCTATACCACACCCTTTTCCATTATTCAATAACGGATGTCAACGGATGTCACAGGAACAAATATGCGGTGACAGAATCCGGGAGTTATGCTAGGATGAACGGGATTTTGAAGGATAATGATGGTAAAAATACCTGATCCAGCCCAAAAAGAACCGCAGCGTCTGCTGAAAATCGGACAGCAGCAAATCCTTCCTGAACAGACTGTCATGATGCCTGTCATTCTCCGCGGCGGACATGGCCTAAAACGGCTGCGCCTGGACATCGCCTTCGATAAAAATCAGTTGGATTTCTCCCATATCCGGAAAACAAGGCAGTCGGAAGATTTTGATGAATTGAACGGGGAAATTATCGCCGACGGGGTGCTCCGCATCACGGGAGAGCACAGCAAGGGAATCCAGACGATCGGTGAAGGCGCGCTGGTGCAGCTTTACTTCCGGGTCCGTGAAAAACTGGTCCGACCCCGCATCATTCAGGCGGGTGGAGATCTCGGGTCCTTTCGAATCGAATAAAAGGATCAGACGACGGAAAGGGGATAATCCATACTCTGCCACAAGCCGTGCAGATTACAGCGGGTTCTTGCGATCAGCGGATGAGCATGCTCTACGGCTACGGTCAAGGTGACTTTAGGTTCCGTC
>JAHIPL010000043.1 GCA_018894615.1 Acidobacteriota bacterium
TCCTGATTCCTCCGGCATTCGGCAAGACCAAGGAAACCCTGTTTGCCCTGGCGCAGACACTGGTTGAAAACTTCTACACACGGGGCCGCCCGATCTCAGTCATTCGGTTCGACGGAATCCGTCGAAAGGGTGAAAGCTACAAGGATCCGGAAACCTCCGAACCTCCCTACGAAATGGTCAATGCTAGTCTCAGCCAGGGCGCGTCCGACATCCGGGCCGTTCTCGACTGGCTGGACAACAATCCCCATTTGACGCCGACTAAGGTGATCATCGTCACATTTTCCCTGGCTGCACTGGAAGCCCGTCTTGTTCTTCGGGATGCGGCCTACCGGAAGAAGCTCGACTACTGGATCGCCTGTATGGGAACTCCGGAGCTTCGCCATCTTCTGACCCGTGTCAACTGCGGGCTGGATCTCCTGGAACAGCATCAGCTGGGAATCGAACTGGGGGTGAGGCCCGTCCTGGGAAATCTGGTCAATGTGGACAAATACATGGAAGACGGGCTCGTCAACCGCATCTCCAGTCTGGATGAAGCCCGGGCCGACATGCCGTTCATCGATATCCCCATCACCTGGATCTACGGAGAGCATGACCACTGGGTCAAGCCCGAATTCATTCGGGATGTGATGGGCATCAAGGCCGAAGCTCCCCGTGAAGTGATTCCGATTCCACTGGGTCACAATGCCCGCACGTCCAAGGATGCTCTTCAGATGTTCGGAGCCATCACCAATCTTGTCTACCGTTTTCTGCACAAGGAAGCTATCCGTCCCCGGATTCCAAAAAAGGAAAACCTGTTTTTCAAAAGGCATGCGGAAAAAGACCGGATTCCCAGCCGGAATCTTAAAAATCGGAACGAGTACTGGCACCGCTACCTGATCGGTGAAAAGGAGCTGCTGGGATTCGACGTCCTGACGCTGGCGAACGATTACGCGCAGCTGATGGCCGACCAGGCCGAGGCGTTGGAGCTTCGCGAATCGGACAGCCTGCTCGATCTCGGTGGAGGCACAGGGAATTTTATCACCTTTCTGATGGAAAACGGGCCCGTCCTTCCCCGTGAGATAACGGTTGCGGATCTGATCCCGGAGGCGCTTCAACAGGCCGAAGTGAAAATCAAAAAACAGCTCGCCGACACGAAAAAGGACAGCCGCTTTCACGGCGTCTGCTGCGATGTGGAGATGAACCGCTATCTGCCCGTCAAGCGCTTTCTGCAGGGGGAAGTCGCCTCGTTCTCGGATTTTGTGGACCGGATCGAAAATCTGACCATTCAAACAGCCACCCACATCAATAATGCCTATTCGCCCCGACTCCACCGGATCCTGCGGGGAGAAAAACTGACTCCCGCTTTTATGACCTGGTTGAAGGGGACGTTTGATCTACTGGAAATCAAAACCATCGTCGACTTCAACCGGGCGGCCCGCTATGTCTCGGGGCTGGACCGGCAGAATCCGACCTACAGACTGCTCAGTTTCTCCAAAGACATGAAGAGCAATCTGCGCCTTCCCTTTCGAACAGACACCTATGATAAAATTCTGATGAGCCTCGTCCTGTCCTACATCTACAATCCCCTTGAAACGCTGTTTGAACTGAAGAGAATCCTCAAGCCCGGAGGCCTGCTTGTGATGTCCAGCGTCAGACCCGATGCGGACGCGTCCGGTCTTTTCACCCGCCTGGTCGAAAAAGTGGAGACCATGGATGAGGCAGACTTCCCGGAACGCTGGAACAAGCAGCTGGTCCTCAACTCCATCCGCTCCTTTTTGAATGACGCTCAGGCTCTCGTCGAACTTGAAGAAGCGGGGACATTCGACTTTTTTGAACAGGACAATCTTATCAGCCTTCTGGAGGATGCCGGTCTGGACTATGTGCGCACCATCGAAACGTTCGGCGATCCTCCTCAGGGCTATATCTGCATCGCCCAAAAGAGAACATGATATGACTGAAAAGAAGATTTTTGCGGAGAGATACTACAACGAGTACAATTTAAAGGGTCGGGTCAAGCTGTCCATCATTCTCAGCATGATTTTTTATCCCGGTTTCCTGTTCCTGGACGCCATCTACACTCCCGATCATTTTCGGAATTTTCTGATCATCCGGCTGTTCGTCATCCTGCTGAATGCCATTATGCTGATTCTCCACCGGTATGCCGACACAGTCAGGAAACAGTTGAATCTGGGGATGGCCATGCTGATTGTTGATGCCGCCGGAATCGCCCTCATGACCCACATTATGGGGGGATTCATGAGCAGTTATTACCAGGGATTGACCCTGGTCATCATGTGCATGATGGTCCTGCTTCCCCTTGCTCTGAGAGAGGCCGCCATCGTTTCCGCTTTTGTGTGGGCCAGTTACGCCATTCCAGGGATTGTCCTCATCCAGAAAGCCGTCATCGACTGGCGGATCATGGTCAACAACCTGTTTTTTCTGACATCCATCGTTGTCATCGGCGCCTTTGCCACATATATCATGGACAACATCCGTCGAAGAGCGCTGCGCAGCCTCATCCGTCTTGAGGAAACGTCCCGGAAGCTCAAGGAATCCAATACCAAGCTCAAGAGTCTGGATGAGCTGAAGACGCAGTTTTTTGCCAATGTCAACCATGAACTCCGGACACCCCTGACGTTGATACTTGCGCCCCTGGGCCCGATGGCCGAAGGAAAAATGGGCCGCGTATCCAGTTCCCAGCGTGAAACCATGGCCACCATGCGCAACAACGGGCTCAAGCTGTTGAAGCTCATCAACAACCTTCTGGACCTGTCCAAGATGGAAGAAGGGAAGATGCGGTTGAAGGTCAAGAACATCGATTATGTCGAATACCTCAATTCGCTTCTGGCCTCCATCAAGCCCATGGCCGATCAGAAGAATTTGACGCTTTTTTTTCAGCATCCGCCTCATCCCATCCCGGTTCACATCGATCCCGATCACTATGAAAAAGTCGCCCTTAACCTGCTCTCCAACGCCCTGAAATTTACGCCGGCGGGCGGCCGCATCACGGTTTATCTTGAGGAAAAAAACAATCTCATCTCCATGAGTGTGGAGGATTCAGGCATCGGAATTCCCAAGGAGAATCTGGATACCATCTTCGATCGTTTCTCCCAGGTGGACGGATCCCTCTCCAGGCAGCATGAGGGTACGGGGATCGGGCTGTCGCTTGTCAGCGAGATCGTCAAGCTTCACGGCGGTAAAATCAAGGTGGACAGTGAACCGGGGAAGGGCTCGCGGTTCACGGTCAGTCTCCGCAAAGGATGCGATCATTTCGACCCTGATGTGTTGGACCGGAGACACAAGGACAAGCCCGTGCTGCTGAAGAAGAGGGAGACCGATAAAGATCATCCCCGGGTGCAGGATATCGTTATGGATTTCCGCAAACTTCAACTCATGGATATCGAAGAGACCGATGCCCCTCTAAAGGTCAAGGATGGAGGGGCGAACCATGACCACCGGCTGCTCGTCATCGATGATAATCCGGAAGTGCTCAAATTGATGCAGCTCATCCTCAGTGATGAATTCGACCTGGATCTGCAGACTTCGGCCGTCGAAGGGCTGAAAACGCTGAAGGAAAAGATGTCCGACCTGGTTCTCTGTGATGTCATGATGCCTGAA
>JAHIPL010000296.1 GCA_018894615.1 Acidobacteriota bacterium
ATTCTTCAGGAAATACTCGACGGCCAAGGCCAGGGTGTACTCCTCGCCGATGGGCGTCCCTTTTTCGTCCACGGCCGCCAGCCGGTCGGCATCGGCATCCTGGGCCAACCCGATGTCGGCCCCGTGTTCCCTGACCGCACGACACAGGGCTTCCAGATTGGACGGTATGGGTTCGGGATTCCGGGGAAAACCATTTTCGATCGAGCCGTGGATGCAGAAAACTTCAGCCCCCAGTTTTTCGAGAAATGCTTCGACGAAGGGCGCGGCCGCTCCGCCGCAGGGATCGACCACGACCCGTGGGCGGCGATTCCGGATCAGTGTTGTGTCGATGAATTTCAGGATTTTTTGCTCATGCGGATCGAAGGCTCCCTCATCCGTTTGGATGCCCTGGGGACGGGCGGTTCGGTTAAACCGTCCCTGGTAGTAATAGTCGAGAAGTTCTCCGGCTTCGTTGGGCGACAGGAAAACTCCGCCCTTTCGGATGAGCTTGAGGGCGTTCCATTCGATGGGATTGTGGGAAGCGGTGATGGACACCGCTCCGTCCAGTTTTTTTTCTTTGGTGTAAACCTGAAGGCTGGGAATGGGAAGAATTCCAAGGTCGATGGGCCGGGCGCCGCAGGAGAGAAGTCCTGAGAAGACGGCCCAGCGGACCATGTCCCGGGACGGCCGTGTGTCCGAAGCCACGGCGATGCGGCCGCCTCCGACATAGGAAGAGAACGCTTCGGAAAATTTGATCAAAAGCCGGGGAGAGAGGCTTCGGCCGACAATGCCCCTGATGCCGGAAATGCTGATCTTGAGGTCCGACTCTCTCACTGCCCCATCCTTTCATTCAGTTCGTCCTCGATGCGGGACACGTGGGCCTTTGATTTTCCTTCGATGATAATCCGGAGCATGAATTCGGTCATGGAGGGACGGATGTGAAACCAGGCGTCTTTGCGGTTGACGCGGACGCCGTCGGTGCAGTCCGGATTTTCCTTCCTGTATTCATCCTCCAGCATATCCATCAAACGGTAGAGTTTTTCGGGGGGGACCTCCAAGTTGATTTTTCGGCGGACAAAGCGGGGAAAATCAGACAGGACGGTGGAGAGGGGCTGCCTGTCTGCGGCCAGTTTATCCAGAATGAGGGCCAGAGACAGGAAGGCGTCGTATCCGAGGGAGAATTCCGCCAGGGCGAAGCTGCCGCTTCCCTCGCCGCCCGCCTCCGCCCCTTCGCCGCTCATGGCTGCAATAACGGCCGACTGGCCCACCTTTGTCTGAAGCAGGGAAATCCCGGCCTGCCCGGCCGCCCATCCGGTCAGGGAGGATGTGGAAAGGGTGGTTACGGCCTTCTTGATATGCCGCCGCCCGGCAAGAAGGCAGAGAGGAAGTGTTATTTCTTCGTTTTGTCCCCGTCCCTTTTCGTCGACCAGCGACAGCCGGCTGCCGTCGGAATTTGTCAGAAATCCCAGGTCGGCGCCGACGGCCCGGACCACGGCTTCCGTCTGGGAAGCATTGGCCTGGTTGGGTTCCGGAGGATGGGGGAACGGCCGATCGATCCGGTCGTTGATGGCGGTCAGGTCCAGATTCAGAAAGTCGGCAAATTCCTGCAGATAGGGCGCGACCGCTCCGCCGCAGGGATCGGCCACAACCTTGAACCGCCTCTCGCGAATGGTCTTGAGGCGGACCACTTCGGCGAGCCGACGGCAGTATTCGTCAAAAGGGAAATCCTTTCTTTCCACCGCTCCGAGCTCGTTCCAGGCCGCTTTTTTAAAAATGGAGGCTTCGTGGATATTGAAAATTTCCATGCCTTCGGTCATTTCCAGATAATTCCCCCTCTCCGACAAGAGAAGGACGGCGTTCCAGGGATCGGGGTTGTGCCCTCCCGTCAGGACAATTCCGCCGCTGAACGATTCCCGCTTCATCTGGAACTGAAGAAAGGGCGTGGGGAGACATCCGAAATCCGCTCCGTTCAAACCTGCCGCGGTTGCCGCGGAAAAGGCCGCCATGGAGAGCATCGGGCTTGAAGCGCGGCTGTCTCTGCAGAAGGCGATGGTTCCCTTCTCCAGGAAGGTGGCGAAGGCGGAGGCGAACCCGGAGACCGTATCCGCATTCAGGGCATCCGGCACCTGGCCGCGGATGCCGGAAACGGTGATACGCACCCGCTCGTTCATCGGATTCTTTCCCCTTTCAGGAAAAACGCGCGAAGAGCGAGATCAGGACCACAGACCATAAAGGACGCTTCTTCCCCATCACGGATTTCCGGGATGGGAAGCCCAAAAAACCGGCGGCCGTTGAGGCAGGCGATCCGGACCACATCCTCCATGGAAATACCCAGCCGCAGAAGAAATCCGGCCTGTTCCGGCACCGGCGAGCGTCCTCCGGCGATTGTCCCATTCCGATCGACAAGGGCGCCGTTCACGAGGCGCAGGCCTGACCATCCCGACGCTCCGTCCGGTGAACAGGCTGGAGGAATCATGTCGGAGGCGATGGAAAAACGGGGGCCTTTGACCCGGTGCACCAGCCGGATGAATTCGGGGGAGGTGTGAATTCCGTCGGCGATCATCTCCAGATCCAAGTTGTCTTCCAGAAGCCCTGTACCGAGGAGCCCGATGTCTCTGTGGTGGAGCCCTCTCATGGCATTGGGGAAATGGGTCATGTGCCGGACTCCTTTTTCCAGGAAGGGGCGGGCGTCCCGGTAGGAGGCGTTGCTGTGTCCGATGGAGGGGATTTTACCGGCGGCCAGCGCCTCTTCGACCAGGATGTCGGCGCCTTCGATTTCGGGAGCGAAGGTGAACACCCTGATGTTCTCGATGTTTAATAATCGCTCTCTTAAAAGGCGTCCGGGTTTGTGAATGGCGCTTTTGGGCTGAATCCCTTTTTTCTCATGAGAGATGAACGGGCCCTCGACGCGAAGAAAGGGAAAGATGCTGTCCGGCCGCTTCTCTTTGTACTCCGCAAAATTCCGGGAGACAGCCTCCAGATTATGAAGCGTGTCATTCATCAGGGTCGGCACGGCGCCGCCCACCCCCAGTTCCCGCAGTTGGGCTTCGAGGTCAACAAACTCGCTCTTCTGAAAGTCAAATCCCCATCCTCCGTGAATGTGGGGATCAAAAAACGGGGGCAAAATGAAAGCCTTTTCCCGGATGTCTTTGCTTCTCGCTTCACGAATCCGCCCGTCTTCGATAGAAACGGCTCCCTGCTGAAAGCGGCCGTCCTTCCAGATACGGCCCGTCCAGGTCGCGCTGTCGGTATTTGAATGATAGTCGGTCATCCCATTGTTTCCTTCCTCTATTTTCCACCAAACGGCCCGATAATTCAAACGGAGGAACAAAGGGCGGCATAGGAAGACGGCTTCAAATCTGATAAAATCATTTATGAAGGAGTAACAAATGATGGATAAACGCATGGAAGATATATTGAAGGGCGCCATTCTTCTGGAGCACAAAGGAAAGGCGCTCTACACCTCCGTCCTTCAAACGACCGAAATCCCCGAGATCAGGGATCTGTTTCGTCTTCTGGCCGAAGAGGAAGACAAACACATTGCCGTTCTCAAGAAGC
>JAHIPL010000297.1 GCA_018894615.1 Acidobacteriota bacterium
ATCAGCACAAATGTCAGCAGCCGAATCGTAATACTTTTCATTGATACATCTCCCGGTTCAGTGTGTCGAAATCCATTCAGGATTTTAGCATACATTCAGGGACGGCGCCGCTCAAAACGGAATTTGGCGAGCTCCCGGGGCGGGATGTCGTCAGCCGTTTCGGCATGTCGGCCCCGAAGTCATTGTCCGTGGGCGCCCGCCAAAAATCGGGCACAGGCCCCTGTATGAGATACTCCCTCTCCATGTAGACAAGGGAGTCCATGTCGCCCGTGATGGAGGCTGATTCGATCGTTTCGACCTCACGCCCGAGCGGAAAACGGAACTGATACCGGTTGGTGACCTTGACCTTGCCCGCCATGGGATCGGCGCATTCCGTGTGAATGGACTGGTACACCTTTTTCACTTCGAAGGCATGGGGATGGGGTTTTCTGTCCGGAGAAACGAGGCCGTTGATGAGAAAATTGCCGTCGATCGTCTTGTACATGGGACAGATGATGTCGGTGTGAGGACGTGTCACGGCCTGCTCGTACTGGACCGGGCGGGAGGCCTTGAGGACAGGACGACATCCCGCTCGATGCCGCTGATCTTCCAGTAATCCTGTCCCTCGAGATAGGCGCCGTCGCTCCAGCGGATGATCTGAACGGCCAGCAGGTTTGTTCCGGGTTTGACAAATTTTGTGACGTTGAATTCGGCCGGAGTTTTGCTTCCCTGACTGTAGCCGACGTCCTTCCCGTTGATCCAGAGGGTCATGGCCGATTTGACGCCCCCGAATTCAAGATAGATCTGGCGGCCCGCCCAGTGGGCCGGAACATCGAAGGAGTGACGGTAGGACCCGACGGGATTGATGTCATGAGGAACACGGGGAGGATCGGCCGGAAACGGATAGGCCTCGTCGGTGTAGATGGGAACGCCGTAACCATTGATCTCCCAGATGGCGGGGACGGGAAACGACGTCCAGGTTGAATCGTCATATTTCGGCTTGAAAAAATCGGGAGGCGCGTCAGCCGGTTTGTCCACCCAGTGAAATTTCCAATTCCCGTTGAGGAGTTTGCGGTGAACAGAGGCCGCCGGATCCCCTTTGCGGGCGCTTTCAATATCGGAGAACGAAATCAACGTGCTGTGCGGCGCTTCGCGGTTTCTCTGAAATACGGCGGGATTCTCCCAGTCGGGAACACCGGAGTCAGCGGATGGGGTCTGTTTTTTACAGGAAACAGGAAGCAGGACAACAAGGCTCAGCCCTAAGGCCGTCAGGGGGAAAAGACCCTTCATACAGAATATCTTCTTCAACATGATTCATCTATCCCGGCTTATTCGTGTCAGATGCCGGTCCCATTCTTATTTCAAATATTATTCAATATATTGCAATGCTTTCATAAAAATCAAGATAATCACTTTTTCTGCTGAATTCTTTCTATAATATTGACGTTTTTTATCCTTCCGACGTGCCGATCTCACAGCCTCCGCTTCGTTACAACCCGTTGGCGGTGGACTTTGCGGGTGTTTTCGGGTATAAACTATCGAGTTTTATAAGGACATCAACATGACGACGGAAATCGTGATCGGCATTATCCTTATCAGTGCGGCTCTGGCCCTTCTTCTCGCTGTTTTGTTCTGGAGCCGCTTCATCATTCGTTTTATTCAAAAGCATGATCTCCATTCCCCCCGGGAAATTCTGAAAAAGCTCCATGAAAGACGATAGCCCGCAGATCGCCTCCGAACTGTCGCGCGAACTCTCCCTGTTCCACATCACCATGATGGGACTGGGGATGATGATCGGCGCCGGCGTTTTCCTCGGCATCGGGAACTCCATTCATGAAGCGGGGCCCGGCGGCGTCCTCCTGACCTTCTCCCTGAACGGTGTCATCGCCATTTTTACGGCACTCTCTTACGCCGAGCTCAGCTCCGCCATCCCCCGGGCGGGCGGGGCGTACAATTTCGCCCGTCTGGCCTTCGGCCGCGGCCCAAGCTTCATCGCCGGCTGGATGGAATGGTTCGCCTCCAGCGTGGCAGGCAGCCTTTATGCCGTCACCTTTGCCATTTACACGGTCCGCTACTTCAAGGGGCTTGGCTTTCTCGACTGGGTCCCCTTCGACACCTACACCACGGAAAAATGCACGGCCTTTCTCATCGCCGTGTTTTTTCTCTATATCAACTACAGGGGCGCATCGGAAACCGGAAAGATCGGGGCCTTTTTTACGCTCGGACAAACCCTGTTCCTTGTCTTTATCGGCCTTATCGGCATCGTTGTCGCCATCACCGACCCATCCCGCCTGCAGAACATCAATCCCTTCATGCCGCTCGGTTGGACAAAACTCCTCGTCACCATGGGATTCACCTATGTGGCGTTCGAAGGGTTTGAGGTGATCGCCCAGGCCGGAGACGAGGCAATCGATCCCAAACGTAATCTTCCCAAGGCCATGATTTTATCCGTGGTCATCGTCACCTTCACCTACGTCGCCGTCGCCTTTGCCTCCCTAGTCGCCGTCAAAGCCGGATCGGCCGGAGTGGAGGGCCCCGTGTGGCAATGGATCGGAGGATTCAAAGAAAGGGGATTCGGTGAAGCGGTCTCCCGCCTCATGCCGTACGGAAATGCTTTTCTCACCCTCGCCGTTATATTCGCTTCCGTTTCGGCGCTCAACGCGACTATTTTTTCCGCTACCCGCGCATCCTACGCCCTCGGACGGGACCGTCTGCTTCCTGGATTTTTCGCAAAAATCGCCCGGGTGCGGAAAACACCATGGGTGGCGCTTCTGGGAACAGGTGTCATCGTCACCACCGTGGCTGTTCTGCTTCCCACAAAGGATGTCGCATCCAGCGCCTCCATCATGTTTCTCTTTCTCTTTTTTCTCGTCAATCTGAGTGTGATCAAGATCCGGGTCAACATGAGTGATGAGCTGAGCTACAGTTTCATCATGC
>JAHIPL010000298.1 GCA_018894615.1 Acidobacteriota bacterium
CTCGACCGGATCCACGGCCAGAACCGGTTTTCCGTCTTCGAGTTTCAGAATGCGGGGTCCGCAGGCCTCCACACATCCCCGGGTTTGACAGTTCGAACAGAGGGAGTGATCGACGGCGATCCGTCCGGTGAAGGTGTTGAACGTATAGGCATCTTCTGGAAAGACGGGATCTTCCAAAGGCCGCACCTTGTGGGCGGCATTCCCGTTCTCCTCGATCAGTTCCTCCATCCGGCCGGCGCAAAACTCGGGAGAATCGTCCCGGCCGTACCCCTCCACCTTCCCCGGAATGTCCTTTAGAAACGTCGTCAGGATTTCGGCCGCCTCTTCTTCAAAATTCCCACCCAGGCGGATGACGGCCGGAATCTCGATTTTTTCCTCGAAGAAGGCCTTGACCAGGCCGCGCGCCGAATGGTACTGCTCCTGACTGGCGACACCGGAACCGGAGGCGAAATAACCCTTGATGTTCGGCTGGGACAGGATGACCTTGGCGGCGCGGTACACCTTGCCGGCCGGAGGATTACCGCTCGTGTCGCAGTAGTTGGCCAGAACAAACCCTCTGTTGAGGACGGCGTCCATGGACATCATGGACCCGCCCCCGCCAGCGCCGTTGAATCCGATGGCCCTGGCGTCCGGAGAAATGTCCTCCGTCATCTGAAGAAAATAAAAGGTGCCACGGTAATCTTTTTCTTCGACCTTGTAAGCGATTTTTTCGAGCTCGGTCGGTGGCCGGTCGAACTCGCGGGCGATCTCGATGCCCAGTTCGGGATGGCGGAAAACGGCGTAATCGTCGACGGTCAGATGGCAGTCGGCGGCATAGACCTTCCCATCCTCTGTCAGGACAAGGGGATTGATCTCGACCGAACGCGCATCGTTATCCCTCATGACGGAATAAAGCCGGGAGAGGATGTCTCCCAGCTGAAGGAGCGTTTTCCCACGGATACCGGTTTTACGGACAACGTTCCGGGCTTCAAAATCCCGCAGCCCCGTCAGGACGTCAATCGGGAACCGCCCGATTTTTTCAGGAGATTCGGCGGCGATCTCCTCGATTCCGGTCCCGCCGACGGAGCTGAAAACAAGCAGGGGAGTTTTGGCCGCATCATCAATGACGATCCCGGCGAAATATTCCTCCCGGATGGCCAGTTTCTCTTCCACCAGCACCTCTTCAACCGTAAAATTTCTGACTTTTTTCCCGAGCAGCGCAGCCGCCGCCGCTTTTGCCTCCCCGGGTGTATCGGCGAACTGAATGCCTCCCAGACCCGCGCGGCCGGTTACCCAGACCTGCATCTTGACGACGACCGGGCCGCCCAGCCGCCGGGCCGCCTCTTCCGCTTCTCCGGGAGTGGTGGCGATACAGCCTTCCGGAATGCGGATGCCCGCCTTCTTCAGCAGCTGCTTGCTCCGGTATTCATTAAGCCTGGCCACAATGACCTCCATTAAAAACACTATTATTTTTCAGAACCGGTCCATTGTCAACGGAGCAGGGCTCTTTACCCGGAAGAAATCAGTTCCAGGGATTGCTCATGGAGGGCACGGAGGTGAATTCCTTCCCATTGAAATAGAGGAGCCCTTCTTCCAGGCGTTTTTCGTAATCCGGGTCCCTCCAGTCGATGGTCGTGTAGCCGTCGGCCTTCATTTTATCGTGCGCTCTCTGGTAATAGTGGCTCCTGACCACATGGTCCATCTCCAACCGAAAATTCAGATTAAAGATGAGTTGCGACGTGAGGGCAGTCAGCTGGATTCGTTCAGGATCCTGAATAGAAAGCAAGTTGATGCCTTCCTGGGCCTCGAACCGGTTGACTTCGGCGAGAGGAAAAACCACATAAAATTTTTCAGATCCGGGTACATGGGTGGGCTGTCTTGAATCCGCCTTAAATTGGGGAGAACAGCCTTTCAGCTCGAAGGGGTCGAAGACCAGCATGACGCCTTTTTTGTATTCGTTGTTGCAGCCGGCGAGAAGAAGCTCGTCCCGGCCGTCACCGTTGAGATCGGCGAAGCCGTAATCGGAAAGGTAACCCGTATTCCAGTACTCTCCGGTCTTTTTCCCCAAATCGTCCAGCAAAACAATCTGAAAAGGAAAACGGCTTGTGTGCTTGACTAAGATAAGGATTTCCAGCCGGCCGTCCCTGTCGAAATCGTGGCAGTCGAATCCACTCACACGAAAGCTGTTCGACATCCTGACTTCGCCGTAAACAAGGGGATTCCGCCCCCCTTCAAACCGCCATTTTTCCTTTCCCCGGTCATCGAGACACAAGAGCGTTTTCTCTCCCATTTCATCCTGCAGCTGGCATGAAAAGAGAACCTCCGTTCTTCCATCCCCATCGATGTCCCGGATGATGATATAGGGAAGCAGACTTGTAGAAATCTCCGCATTATAGAGGCTTTTATGCTGCGAGTGTAATTTGTATTTTTCGGTCGAAAACATGTTATCGGCGCCGGTATCATACCGCCAAATCTTATGGCCGTTTTTGTTCAGGATGACAAGTTCCGAGCCTTCGATACGGAAGTCGATCGGAGTCCGGGGGAAAAAAATAAAAAAACGGAGGAGGAACAATAGAAGGAGACAAGCGCCGGAGATCATCCACTTCCAGGGAAATTTACGATTTTGTCGGAGCTGTTCATTCCGGAGGTCCCGTCCGAGATGCATTTTTTTGTCCAGCGACTTCTTGAGCCACAGGTCCAGTTCTTCCCTGTAGGAAAACACCCTGGAACGGGAAGACTGTCCCATCCTGTACACAGGGAGATTGTGTTCCTTTTCCCAGCGCATGCAGGTGCGGATGTCACAGTCCAGATACGCGGAAATCTCCTTCCAGGAAGAAAGCAGATTGGGTTTTTTTGGATCGTCGGAAGTGCGCGAGGCAATCATGATAGCCTTCAATATACGAATAACGACATCTCTCGTCAAGTTCGTATTGAGTCGTATGTCCCTGTTATTATTTGAAAAAATGGAGGAGAGCCCATCTTTTTTCGGCAGCCGGATTTTTCAGGGGACTGAAACATCATCGGACAAAAAAGGAAAGGAGGGGAAGGTGCTGGCTGTATTTGGGAAATAAGCAAAAGGGGGTTTGATGAAGGGTTCCTGCCCAGCCAGCAAAGCAAGTTTGAATTCATTATTGCATATTGTATCGATAATATCAATAGTAGTTGGCATAAAATCCATCAATTTACTGTAAATATCGGGGGACAAACACGTTTCGGAAGGTGGTTCACATATTATAGTCAAATGGCCGAAGCCGTCAAGGCTTTACTCGAACCA
>JAHIPL010000299.1 GCA_018894615.1 Acidobacteriota bacterium
ATCCCCATCAAAATTATGCTCAATATTAACCAAAATGAGTATCTTCCTAGCGGATTTAAAAATCCTTTCCGTTTAAAAGCCGATATCTTTGAAAATGGATCCAAAATCTATGATGAATTTCCCTTATCTGATTATTTGGGACAATTTATCATACCATTTTTTTATATTTCCCGAGTTTTAAATGACAGTTCGATCTCGGTCAACCGGTCACCGAAGGCTCAATCATCACAGGCTTTTTCAGGCTTCAACATGATGAGAAAACCTTTCACGGGAGGATTTGACGGACGGAATGCCTAAAGAAGGGATCTTTTTTCACACAGTGGGAATACAGGAAATAGAACGTCAATTTTTGAGAAGCTGCAGGGCCAGATCGACGGCCTGGGATGCGTCGGAGGCGTAGCCGTCCGCGCCGATGCGGTCGGCGTAATCCCGGGTGACGGGAGCGCCTCCGATCATGGTTTTGACGGGTTTGGAGAGCCCCGCCTTTTTCAGGTCTTCGATCACGGTTTTCATATTGATCATGGTGGTCGTCAGCAGGGCCGACATGCCGACGAGGTCGGCTTCTTCCGTTTTGGCGGCCTCGACAAAACGTTCGATCTTGACGTCAGCGCCCAGATCGATGACCTCAAATCCGGCGCCTTCGAGGAGCATGGCCACGATATTTTTTCCGATATCGTGAAGGTCTCCCTGAATGGTCCCCATGACGACCTTTCCCCTGGACTGCAGATCATCCTGAACGAGATGAGGACGCAGAATTTCCATACCGGCCTTCATGGCCCGTGCTGAAACGAGCACTTCGGGAATAAAGATTTCGTTGTTTTTAAAACGTTGTCCAACGACACTCATCCCCGCAACCAGCCCGTTTTCAAGGAGTTCGGCGGACGGCAGCCCTTCGGCCAGCGCTTTTTCCATCAGTTCTCTGGTGAGAGTGTCTTCCCCGTTGACCACGCTTTCGGCAATTTCTGTAAATAATGACATTTTTTCCTCTCGTTGACCGATCTTTTTCCGGATGCCGGATTCGATGATTTATTTTTATCGGTTTTCCGCCTCCAGTGCAACTTTTTTTTGAATCATCGTTTATCTTGACTTGTTGACCGGCCGTGCGATATTCTTGCAAAAAATGTCGCCGCCGATCTTTTTCTGAAGGGAGACATCATGCAAACAGGGAACATCCCCGTCCTTTTCATTCAGGATCAAACCATTCCCTCCGCCTACGAACAGGCTATTCGTCAGGTATGGGACAACGGAGCCCGGATACGAACGGAATACGACAGGCCTGAGGATCCGCCCAGCCGGGACGCCTCGGTCGTCATCTGTGTGGAGGAACCCTTTGGACAGCCCCGGTTCCACCGCTCCTTCGCCGACGGGCTTGGAGGACTGGCCGAATATGTGATGGAGGTGGTTCACGGCGCCCACGATTACTGGGTCAAGCCTGTGGATGAGATCATGAAGGCTGCGGAAAGCACCGATACCCGCTGGACCTACACCTACCACGAACGGCTCTTTCGTTATGTCATCGAGGACCGGGTGGTCGACCAGATCGACTACCTCATCAGCAAGCTAGCGGAGACGGGATATTCCCGCCGCGCACAGGCCATCACCTGGAATCCGAAACTGGATCCCCCCACCGACGATCCCCCCTGCCTGCAGCGCGTCTGGGGGCGGCTGTGCGAGGACGGCGAAGGGGGCCTTATCTTCAACATGAACACCCACTGGCGGAGCCGGGACCTTTTCAAGGCCTGGTTCGAAAACGTGATCGCCATCACCACCCTTATGCGTTCGATCGCAAACGCCCTGGCCGAACGCACGGGAAAGCGGGTTTGTGTCGGCCGCTACGTAGACATGGTCGATTCCATGCACATCTACGGCTCCTACTTCCGGGAGATCGAGGGTGACCCAAAAAAGGGCATCAAAAGCTTTTTTGAACAACTGGACAGCCGGTCATTCGCCGACCGGACCTGGGACTCGGCCTTTGTCAAACCGTTCTTTATCAACGACGGCATCGGCAAGGGACTCCGCCCCATGCTGGAGAGAGAAAAAAACATGCCGCAGGACGTGAGGACGGCCGTCCAAAAAGAGCTGGAGGCCATGGAAAAAGACGACTACATCGTCTGATAGAACTCACCCGGGCGTATTAGCTTCGATTTTCCTCCATCTTTTCCAGTAAAAAGAAGTTGCCGTTTTGCCCTCTGGAAATAAAGCGTCGTTTTTTAACCCGGCGCATTACGGATTCTGCCGCTGCCACCTGTACAGCACAACGGAGGAGTTTTCGAAAATTTTTTGCGCCCGGCTCTTTTCCAAGGAACGATCCGGTTCGAAGGAGGGGATACTGATCCCCGAGATCGAAAGTTTTGCCAGCAGGCGGGAATAAAAGGGGCCTTTGGAAAGAGCGATAATCAGAGATTCCTCGCCTGACTCCAGGAGCATTTTTTCATCAGAGTAGGCGCTGATGATAAACCGGTTGGAAAGCTTCTGGAAATTCCAGTTGTACCTCTCGAGGGCGATGCCGACTCCCGTCCTCCAGTGGGCAGCAAGTTTGATGCTGTCAGGCACATTCTGTTCCAGCCAGTTTCCAGCCTGAATGCGGTCCAGGGCCAATGACCTGTCCGGGATCTTCCAGAAGATGATAAAAACGGCGATGACCACGGCCAGTGCAGCCAGGCCGAGAACCCTCCTCCGCCGGCCCATCCCAGAGACGGCTATGCCCACAGGGAAAGCCAGGAGCCAGAAGAGGGGAACCTGAAAGCAGCCAAGTTCG
>JAHIPL010000044.1 GCA_018894615.1 Acidobacteriota bacterium
AAGATAAAACAAAATGAGGTAAACCGCTGTTTACTTAGATAGAAAAAAAGACGACTTTTCTTTACAGGAAACAAATGCTGGAAATACCAGTGCAGGTTGGGAGATTTTGAGTCCAGCGCTTTCTTAGACTACTCCCCGTGAGTCAAATGTGGGCCAAAATCGATTGAAAATTGCTGAAACTATGGTATTAGGATTGAAAACCCGAAAGACTCAAACATCTAGGATCACCTACGAGGGATTTTAAGTCCCTTGCGTTAACTAACCTTTAAAATAATCAATCTTCTTCAAACCCATATGGATTCGGCCAGTCGCATTTCGTGCTGTATTCCTTGTCCAACTTTTACAAGATTACAGCTGTATAGTAGGCGGCTTTGATTGATTATTCTCCGAGCGGCAGGTTCATCTTCCGCAGCAGCTCCTGGAAGCGCGGGTCGCCGCGAAGGCCGTCAAAAATCGGATCCACAAAGACAGAGGGCATATTGGGATCATGCGCATCGTAGGCTTTCTCCAGCCACTCGATGGCCTCGTCCGTCTTCCCGGCCCGGGTGAACATGGTCCCGATCCGCCAGGGGGTCACGAAGGTTGTACGGGAGCGTTTGATCATCATCTCCGCCAACCGGGTCAGCGCCCCGGAATAGCCCTCTTCCTCGAAGCCGCGGGCCAGGGCGTCAACAGCCTCGCTGTCGCCATTCGCGACATAAGAGACCCTCCACATTTCCAGCGCCTCCTCATGCATGCCTTTCAAGTGGTAGGCGGACTTGAGGGCACCCAGTGTAAACGGATCGGTCGGCGCCACGTCGAGTATTTCCCGGAGATTCTCGATGGCGTCATCATACCGGTGCAGATAGATCAAATCCCAGGCATAAAGACATTTAAAGAAGATGTTGAACGGGTCCATCTCCAGTGCTCGTTGAATCTGCTCCATGGCTTCCTCCGGATGCCCCAGATAGAACAGCAGCCACGAGAAGTAGGCGCGCGGATCCGGATAGTTGGGATTGAGCTCGATGGCCCGCCGGAACGACTCCTCCGCACCCTTCCAGTCCCAATCGGAAACCATCTTCTCCACCGCAACGGTATAATGAACCTCCTCCAGCGTGTCGTCCAGTTCGAGGGCTTTCCGGCAGGCCGCCTTCAGCTTTGGCCCCGCTTCGTCTGCCGGCACCAGGCCCTGCTGCTGGCGCCCGGCCCAGACAAAGGCGATCCCTGTATAGGCCAGGGCATAGTTCGGATCTTTCGCCAGAGTCAGCTCGAAGTACCGCATCGCGGTATCCAGGTCCTGGGGAGTGAGTTTGTAGAAGTGAAACATTCCCCTGGTGTAGGCCTTGTAGGCCTCGGGATTGACCTGGCTGATGCTGGCAAGGCTTGCTTCTTCCTGCGCGGTCAACTTGACCCGGATTTTGTCGGCGATGGCGCGGGCCATTTCGCGGTACATCACCAGCACATCGGTCATGGCCCGGTCGTACGTCTGCGCCCAGAGGTTTTGCTCCTCGGGGAAAGCCTTGATCAGCTGCACCCGAATGCGCACGCTGTCGCCGACCCGGTACACCGTCCCATCCACCACGGCATCCACCTTCAGCTCCTTCGCAATCTCAGACAGGGATTTCTCCCCTCCCTTGTACTGCATGACCGACCGGCGGCAAATCACACGCAGCGCCCCGATCTGAGCCAACTGCCCGATCAATTCATCGGTCGCCGCATCGACGAAAAACTCCTGCTCTGCGTCACCCGTGAGGTTCTCGAGCGGCAGGACGGCGATGGCGTCGATGGCCTGAGCCCGTCCCGGAACCAGAATCAGGATAAAAACCAGCATGATGATGAGAAAACCGGGGATGCCGGCATAGACGAGCACTTTCTTCCGCCGTCGTATCCTTGCTTTCCACAGCCTCGCCCTCATCCCCTCCGGCTCTATCCCTTCAGATATCGACCTCAGATCTTCCACCAGGTCATCGATGCTCTGGTAGCGCTTGTCGCGATTCTTCTCAAGGGCCTTGGCTACAACCTGCCCGATAGACATTGGGATCTCAGGACGCACGTCCGTGACCGGTTTGGGATTCTCATGCAGAATGGAATACACAACAGCCTGATCAAACTCTCCCTTGAACGGCAGCCGACCGCCGAACATCTCGTAGAGGACGACCCCAAATGACCAGATATCCGTGCGATGATCGACACCTTCTCCCCGGGCCTGTTCGGGAGACATATAGGCGATCGTCCCCATCGTCATCCCTTCCTGCGTCATCAGTGTCGTTCCACTCACCCTGGCCAGGCCGAAATCCATGATCTTCGCCTGGCCCTTGTCCGTGACCATAATGTTGGCGCTCTTGATGTCGCGGTGGACCACTCCCTTCCTGTGAGCCTCCTGCAAACCCTCCGCCGCCTGGATGGCGAGTTTGAGAGCCTCGGAAATCTCCAACGGGCCCGAATCAATCTTCTTCTTTAAGCTCCGCCCGTCGATATAGGCCATGGAAATAAAGGTTTTTTCCTCGGCCTCATCAAATTCATAGACCGTGCAGATGTTGGGATGATCCAGGGCGGCGGCGGCCTGCGCCTCGCGAATGAACCGCTCTTTAATCTCCGGGATGTGTGTTAATTCATGAGGAAGAAATTTAAGGGCCACCGTCCGTTTGAGCTTGGTGTCCTGAGCTTTGTAAACGACTCCCATCCCGCCTCGTCCAAGCTCCTGGATGATGCGGTACCTTCCGGCAAATGTCGTCCCCTGCAGCAGATCCCTGACCGGGGTTTGAAGGGTCTGGGTATGAGGGGAAACGGCTTCTCCCGGCTTTGGAAACCTTGTTCCGCATTTCCCGCAAAACTGGGTATCTTCGGGATTCTCATACTGACATTCGAAGCATTTAATTCCCATGACCCTTCGCTTCACCTGGACGGTTCCCCCACCGTGCCTCGTTTATCGATCCCATAATAATCCAGGTTATTATTTATAAAAAAAGAATATCAGGGAATCAGCATGCCGTCAACACATCTATCAGGAATATATCTATCAGGCACTATACATTCGATAGGAATTGTGGTAAAAAAATATGGTACACAAGCCTGAATGTCATTTCTGTTTCGGCTAAAACAAGGAGGGAACTATGAAACGACTGAGTTTGATTTCTTTATTCCTGATTTTATCTCTTGTCCTGATCCTGCCGTCCAACACGTACGCCCAGGGCAACCAGGTCCCAAAAAGCCTGAAAGCCGGTGTCATGCAGCGGCTGGGAGTCGACACCGACATCACCATCGAATACAGCCGGCCCGGAGTCAAAGGCAGAGAAATCTGGGGCAAACTCGTCCCTTACGGCCTGGCCCCCGGAAACCGGTACTCCGACGACAAGCCTTATCCCTGGAGAGCGGGCGCCAACGAAAACACAACCATCGAATTCAGCAAGGATGTCCTGATCGAGGGAAAAGCTCTGCCGGCCGGTAAATACAGCATTCACATGATCCCCGGCGAAAAAGAGTGGACCATCTGCTTCAACAAGGACAACGAGGGATGGGGAAGTTTCAAATACAACCAGGAAAATGACGCCCTCCGGGTCACCGTGATCCCGGTGGCGGCTCCCCACCAGGAATGGCTGTCTTTCGGGTTCGACGATCTTGCCGGCACTTCGGCCACCGCCTTCCTCTGCTGGGAAAAGATCAAGGTGCCCTTTAAAATCGCACTGACCGAATAACAGACAAAATCAGAGCGCAGGGTTATTGAAAAAACTGATACCCGTCCTTTTTGCCTGCGCGCTTTTTCTCAACGGGAGTGCGCCTCCCTCTCAGATCGAGCTTCTCGATGCCGCGAACCTGCAGATCGCCCTTCACAAGCTCAATGTTCTCGGCAGTGTGCTTTGCATCGAAGCCCATCCGGATGATGAAAACACGTCGGCCCTGGCCTATTTTTCAATCGGCCGAAAATATCGCACCGCTTACCTGGCCCTCACGCGCGGTGACGGGGGCCAGAACCTTATCGGCTCTGAAAAAGGGGCTGAAATCGGGATTCTCCGCACCCAGGAGCTTCTCTCCGCCCGCCGGAACGACGGCGCCGAGCAGTTTTTTACCCGCGCCATCGATTTCGGCTACTCCAAAACGCCTGAGGAAACTTTGTCCTTCTGGGGAAAAGACGCCATCCTAGCCGACATCGTCCGGGTCATTCGAACCTTCCGCCCGGATGTCATCATCGCCCGCTCACTTGGCGAGGGGTACGCGGGCCACGGCCACCATGCGGCCTCCGGCCTTCTGACCCGCGAAGCCTTTTATGCGGCCGCCGATCCGAAACAATTTCCGGAACAGCTTCCGGATGTCGAGCCCTGGCAGGCCAAAAGATTATTGTGGAACAGATGGCGGCGCGGCCAGCAGAGCACGGATGATGCCCTCACAATCAACACCGGCGGGTACAATCCTATGCTCGGCAAATCATACACGGAAATCGGCGCGGAGAGCCGGTCCATGCACAAAAGCCAGGGATTCGGCTCGGCCGGCCGGCGGGGGGAGAGCAGCGACTCTTACCTGATCGAAGAAGGCCCGCCGGCGGCAAAGGACCTGTTCGAGGGGATCGACACCTCCTGGCAGCGGGTCCCCGGCGGCCAAAAGGTCGGGGAAGCCCTGGAAAAAATCATCCGCACCTTTGATCCTCAGCATTCGTCCGCATCCCTCCCCGGCCTTTTAGACGTCCATGCTCAACTGGCAGGGCTGGTGGAGACATGCTGGGTCAAAATCAAAAAAGAAGAGCTTCTGCGGGTCATCCAGTCCTGTGCCGGGCTCTGGATAGAAGCCGTTTCACCGGACTTTGCCGCCGCCCCTGGAGATGAGATCAAGGTGCAGACCACGCTCGTCAACCGGTCGGAATACCCCTTCAGAATTCAGGGCATCGATTATCACAGGCTGGCTTACGATTCCGACCTGAACACACCGCTTCAAAACAACAACCCCCAAACTTTTTCGAAAACCATTCACCTCCCCGAAGATTTCCCAATTTCACAGCCCTACTGGCTCAAATCCCCCCCTGAAAAAGCCGTCTTTTCCGTCCGGGATCAAAACCTTATCGGGTCGGCTGAAAATCCGCCTTCGATTGTGGTCAAAATCAGAATAAGCGCCGGCGGCCGTCTGCTGGAATACCCAGTCCCCCTGCTTTATCGATGGACGGATAGGGTGGACGGGGAACGATACCGGCCTTTTGAAATCAGACCCGGAGTCACTGTCCGGATTGACGGCAAGGTTAAAATATTCACCACGGATGATCCCCGGGAACTTCGGGTCAAACTGACAGGTCACACCCCGAATGCCGCAGGCACTGTCCGCCTCACGGGGCCTGCCGGGTGGCAGGTTTCTCCGGAAAGTTTTCCCTTCTCCCTGACCGGCAAATATGTAGAGACGACTGTCACGTTTAAAGTCACTCCGCCGAAGAATCCGGATGAGGCCGTCTTGACCGCCGTCGTTGAGATGAAGGGGAAAAAGCTCGACCGTGATTGTGTGGAGATTTCACATCCCCACATCAAAAGGCAGGTCTATTTTCCTCTGAGCCAGGTCAGGGCCATCAAAATGGACATGAAGCATACGGCTGCGAAAATCGGTTACATCATGGGCTCCGGTGATGACGTAGCGGACAGCCTGCTCAATCTCGGCTGCGAGGTGACACTCCTCGATGATGACATGCTGGAAAAAACCGATCTCGGCCGATTCGATGTCATCATCGCCGGCATCAGGGCCTACAACACCCGGGAACGCCTCAAAAACACCTCTTCGCGGCTGCTTCAGTATGTTGAAGACGGCGGGACCTTTATCGTCCAGTACAATGTGTCCCGCGGCTTATTGACGGAAAACATCGGGCCCTATCCTCTGACCATCGGAAATGATCGGGTGTGTGAAGAGGCCGCTCCGGTCGCCTTTCTCAACCCGCAGCATTCTCTTCTGAATTGGCCCAATAAAATCACACAACAGGATTTCGAGGGGTGGGTTCAGGAAAGAGGTTTGTACTTCGCATCGGAATGGGACAAAAGATATGAGCCGATTCTCACGTCCGCCGACACCAATGAGCCGGACAAAAAGGGCGGGCTGCTGTTCACACGCTACGGGAAGGGCGTTTTTATTATTACAGGATATTCCTGGTTCCGGCAGCTGCCGGCAGGTGTTCCGGGTGCCTACCGCCTTTTCGCCAACCTGATTTCCGCCGGAGATGCCGATGGAAAATGAACACATCAAGGATAAGGAAACAGATCAGGAAAAACCCCCGGTCCTGAAGTCATGGAGGCGGCTGTACACGGCGGTCCTGCTGAATCTGGCCCTGCTCATCGTACTTTTTTATCTTTTCACGAAAGCTTTTGAGTAGTGAGGAAGATTAAGGAAATTGAGGTTAGATGAAAATACCGATGAAGGATCTGCCCGGGATCTCATCCCTCGCTTATGACTATTATTATGCCTATGACAAGGTCCGTGAATTTTTTTCAGGGGATTTTCGAGACCCCGCCTCATACGCCCGACAGGCCGAGAAAGTCCGGTCACGTGACCTGCCGCGGGAAAAATTGTCCGACATCCTCAAAGAATCAAATCTCGGTTACGGATGCGGGGCCCCAACGCTCGGAAATATCCAAAAACTTGTTGAGGACAAGGCCTGCGCTGTCGTCACCGGACAGCAGACAGGGCTCTTCTCCGGGCCCCTTTACACCATATTCAAAGCCCTGACAGCGATCCGGCTCGCCGAATACCTCTCCCGGGAAAAATCGGGAACATGTGTGCCTGTCTTTTGGCTCGCTTCCAATGACCACGACTTCGCGGAGATCGATCACATCAACCTTCTGGACAAGGAAAACCGGATCAAAGCCATTCAATACAGGGGCCCTTCCACCGCCCTTAAATCACCGGTTTCACAGATCGTGCTCTCAAAGGACATTTCAGATTGTCTGGAGCAGCTTGAAGATTTAACCCGTGATTCCGAATTCAAGCCAAAAATCCTGTCGGAATTGAGCGCCGCCTACCAGCCGGGCCGGACGTATGTCGAAGCGTTTGCCCGATGGATGACCCGACTGTTCCAGTCCTACGGCCTGATCTTCATCGATCCCGAGCACTCCGGCTTAAAGGACCTGGGAAAAGACGTTTTTTATACCGAAATCGCCCAAAACTCCCCTTCGACACAGGGCGTCCTGGAAACGTCCCGAATATTGACTCAAAAAAACTACCCCACGCAGGTTCCGCTGCGCGAAGGGATACTGAACGCGTTCCTTGTGGATGGAGAGAGGCGAAGCATCCGGGTCGAAAACAACGGATACCGCATCAAAGGCCGGCCGCAAACAATTTCAAAAGACGAGCTCCTCCAACTTGTGGAGCAAGAGCCTCACACCTTCAGTCCCAACGTCCTTCTGCGCCCCCTCTACCAGGACGCCCTCCTGCCGACCGTCGCCTACGTGGGAGGGACGAGCGAGGTCGCCTATTTCGCCCAGATGAAAGGCGTTTACCGGAGCTTCAATCTGCCCATGCCGGTCGTTTTCCCGAGGAATAGCCTCACCCTCATCGAAAAGACGGTGGGCAAAACGCTGCAGACCTACAGCCTTAACATTGAGGATATCTGTCGGGATACGGATGAGAAAATCAACGAACTCGCTAAAGAAAACATCCCGCCCTCCCTCACGAAGGCGTTTCAGAACACGACATCTCATTGGGACAGGGATTTGACGGACATCAAAAGGGAAACACAGGCTTTTGACCCGGCGCTGGAAAAAACCATCGATTTGGCCTCAGGAAAAATCCGTTACCAACTGAACCTTCTGGAGGGAAAAATCCTAAGTGCCTCCAAAAAGCGGAACACTGTTTTGTTGAACCGCCTCCAGCTCGCCAAAAACAGCCTTTACCCGAACCGGCACCTGCAGGAACGGGTGTTCAATATCACGCCTTTCCTCTTCAAATACGGCTTTGCGCTTATCGACCGGCTTTACGAGGCCGTCGATATCACCCACGACGATCATCAGGTCATAAATCTATGAAAAAGAGAAAACCGTCAAACCGGAGAAAAACATGAAACTTGATGCCTTGGCATTTGGAGCCCATGCCGACGATGTCGAGATGGCCTGCAGCGGCACAATCATCAAACTGGGCGCCTCGGGTTACAGGACCGGAGTCATCGCCCTCACACGGGGAGAGATGGCGACCCGGGGAAGCGCCGAAATACGCGCTCAGGAGTTTGCGCAATCAGCAGAAGTGATGGGCCTGGCGTATCACAGGATGCTGGATATCCCGGACGGCCGCATCGAAGTCACCTGGGAGAACAAAATAAAAATCATTCAGGAGATCCGCACCCATCAACCGCGCATCGTGTTCGCCCCCTATTGGGTCACCCGCCATCCGGACCACGAACAAACCTCCCGTCTCATCCGTGAAGCGGCCTATCTCTCCGGGCTGAAAAAACTGGACACGGATCAGGAGCCTTACCGCCCCTACAAGGTCATCTTCTACCAGACACGCTTCGAGTTCAAACCGTCGTTTATCGTCGACATCTCGGATCATCACGAACAGAAGATGAAAGCCATCCTCTCCTACCAAACCCAACTCAGCAGCCCTGATTTCCTGGACCGAATCGTCACCCGGGACAAACAATGCGGGACATATATCGGTGTCAAATACGGCGAGCCGTTTCTGGTACACGAAGCCCTGAAAATCGATGACCCGGTTGATTTTTTCGGTCCGGAATATCTGGAGACAATCCCGTAATGAAAGTCGCCATCATCTGTTACCCCACCCACGGAGGAAGCGGAGTCGTGGCTTCGGAACTGGCCATCGGCCTGGCCAAAAAAGGGCACAAAATCCACATCGTGAGTTATGCCACTCCCTTTCGCCTGCGTTCATTTCACCAGAACATCCTGATCCATGAAGTGGGGATAACAACCTATCCGCTCTTCAAATATCCGCCCTACGCTCTCGGGCTGGCCACAAAGCTGGTGGAACTGGTCGAAACCCACGGTCTCGAGCTCATCCATGCCCATTATGCTATCCCTCACGCCGCCAGCGCCTGGCTGGCCAAACAGATTCTGAGCCCGCAGGGGATAAAAATCATCACCACCCTTCACGGGACGGATATCACGCTCGTCGGGACAGATCGGTCATTTCACCGGGTGGTAAAATTCACGATCGAACATTCCGACGGTGTCACCACCGTTTCCAATTATTTAAAGGAATGCACCGTCAGGGAATTCGGCATTCGGCGTGACATTCGGGTCATTCCCAATTTTATCGATCCCGAGCGGCCGGACAAAAACCGCGGGCTCTGTGAGCGGGAATCCTATGCGCCCCACGGGGAAAAAATTCTTATGCACGCCTCCAATTTCCGCCCGGTCAAAAGGGTGGGAGACGTCGTCCGTATTTTCGCGCAGGTGCGGTCCACAATCCCGGCAAAGCTCCTGCTGGTCGGCGACGGACCGGAGCGGCCGAGCATCCAACTGCTCGTCAAAGAGCTGCAACTGGGGGGCGATGTGTTTTTCCTATCGGAGCAGGACCATCTGGAACCTCTGTTCTTCTGCACGGATCTTTTCCTTTTGCCGAGCGAACAGGAGAGCTTTGGATTGACGGCGCTCGAGGCCATGAACTGCGGCGTTCCGGTGATCGCCACTCAAACGGGGGGCCTGCCCGAAGTCATCACTCACGGCGAGACGGGATATCTGTTTCCTGTGGGGCAAATTAAAGAGATGGCGGAACAGGCCGTCGCGCTGCTGAACGATCCCGAACAACATGAGCAGTTCAAACGTCAGGCAAAGAGACATGCCGCGAAGTCTTTTAATGCCGATCAGATCATTCCCCAATACGAAGCCTATTATGAGGAAATATTACGCGCCCCTCTGAAAACATGAGCAACCTCGACTGGATCGTGATGAGTTCCTTTCTCCTCTTTGTGGTTGTCTACGGTGTCTGGAAGACCCGGGGGAAAAAAGACATCAACGGCTATATTCTGGCGAACAAATCAACTCCCTGGTATGCCATCACGCTTTCCATCATGGCGACACAGGCCAGTGCCATCACCTTTCTTTCCACGCCGGGGCAGGCCTACGCGGACGGCATGCGATTCGTCCAGTTCTATTTAGGCCTCCCCATCGCCATGGTCATCATCTCCATCGTGGTTGTCCCCCAATTCCACAAGTTAAAAGTGTACACGGCCTATGAATATCTGGAGACGCGTTTTGATCTGAAAAACCGCGCATTCGGAAGTGTTCTCTTTCTTTTGCACCGCGCCCTGGCCTGCGGATTCACGATCTTCGCCCCGGCCCTGATCATCTCGGTGATTCTGGGGTGGGATATTCGTCTCACCATTTTTATGATCGGCGGCATTGTCATCGTCTACACCACCACCGGCGGGACCGACGCCGTCCACAAAACCCACCTCCTCCAGATGGCGATCATCACCGTGGGGATGGGAGCGGCTTTTATCATGATCTTTCGCCTGCTGCCGCCCGACATCTCCTTTCTGGACGCCGCCCATGTGGCTGGGAAAATGGGAAAACTGAACGTCATCAACTTCGCTTTTGACTTGAAGGACCGCTATAACATCTGGTCCGGACTGATCGGGGGAACATGTCTGTTCCTCTCCTACTTCGGAGCGGACCAGTCGCAGGTGCAGCGCTACCTTTCCGGACGTTCGATCACGCAGAGCCGCATCGGGCTCCTGGCCAACGGCGTGTTCAAGATTCCCATGCAGTTCGCCATTCTTCTCACCGGTGCCATGATTTTTGTTTTTTACCAGTTCGTGACACCGCCGCTCTCTTTCAATCCGGTCGAAACCGCCAAAATCAAAGACAGCGCCTACTCTCAGGCTTATCAGGATCTTGAAACCAGATATGAGTACGTCCATAAAGATAAACAGGCTCAGATCCGGGATATGCTGGCAGCCATAAACAGCGGTGCGGATTCGGATCGAGATTTGGACCGAACCGTCCAAATGGTGAGCAGATCGCAGGATGCGGAGTCAAAGATAAAGGAAGAGGCGGCGGCGCTTTTGCTGAAGGCCGATCCGAGTGCCGACACCAACGATATCAATTACATCTTTTTAAGTTTTGTCACAAAATTCCTGCCGGTAGGGCTGATCGGGCTGATCCTCGCGGCCATCCTCTCGGCTTCGATGTCCTCCACGGCGGCTGAATTGAATGCCCTGGCATCCGTCACGATTATCGATATCTACAAACGCATCTTCAGGAAAAAAGCTTCGGACCGGCATTACCTTTTGGCCTCCAAACTGGCCACCGTGATCTGGGGAATATACGCCATTAATTTTGCGCTGTTCGCCAACCGTCTGGGGTCGCTGATCGAAGCCGTCAATATCCTGGGTTCTCTCTTTTACGGAACGATTCTGGGAATTTTTATGGTGGCCTTCCTTTTCAAGAGAATCGGCGGAAACGCCACCCTCTTCGCGGCCCTCATCTCAGAGTCCGTCGTCTTGAGCTGCTATATTTTTACCGATATCCCCTACCTGTGGTACAACGTGATCGGCCCTGTCGTGATCGTCGTCGTGGCCCATGCCATGAACCCCCTGTTTACAGCCGTCGACAAAAAGAGAATTTAACTGATCTTCGACAGTTGATTTCGTGAAGTTATTCAATATAGGCAAGTTACAGCAACGAAAAATAAGCTTGGCACTACATCTCACGCTCATTGACTGCTCATTTGATCAATATAACCGGCGAAGGCGGCCTGACACCGCCTGCCAGGAACCCCTGATGAGCCACTCCCTGAAGATCCGTCCTCAGGAGATAGGTCTTGCCGTCCAACTCCACCCGGACCGCCTGGACCTGCGCCAGATCCCTCATCAGGGTCATCCAGGAGACATCGATCTTCTTCTCTTCCATCCGCCTCTGCAGATCGACCTCCAAACGAATAAGATAAGAATTTCCTTTTTGTGTGCCTCTTCGATTCCACACAATTTTCCTCAATTTCCACCCACTCATACCCAGAAAGGAGCTTATCTAAGACAGACCCCACCCTCGGGTCAGTATGAGTTTAAGGTGATCGATAATTTTGTCGATAACTTTAGAAGCACCTGGTCAAGGTTGAGGCCCTGCCCAAGGATACGTGGAAGGACGAGCCTGGTGTCGTCATCGTCGATGCATACGCGGACAGGTGGCGGAAGAAACGAGAGCTCGAGGCGGAAACCAAGGCCGTCGAGGCGGAGCTGGACGAGCTCAGGGACGCGGCCATCTCCTTCGCCGATAAGGAGGGCGTCCAGGTCATCGCCGGAACGGAAGGCCTACGTCAGTACCGAGAAGCGTTATACGGTGACGCTCAAGGAAGTTTAAGGCTCCTCATCCTGGAGTTTATCAGCCTGGTTGGGAATTCAGGAAGTCCGGCGGGCGGGATACAGCGCTTCCTACACGCCGTTGACTTATCAGTTGACATATAGTTGACAAATAAGTATCATCGAGCTATGGGATATCAGCCGGTATTCACGATCACACCGCGTCTGCTCGCGTTGACGGAAGCGATCGCAGCTTTGCGCGAAAGGGTCCTTGCCGCCTCCGTTCGAGTGGCCTGGATCCCCCAGCTGCAGAGGGATGCGAGGGTCCGCATGGCCCACAGCTCGACCGCCATCGAGGGGAATCCTCTGACTTTGACTGAGGTCCGCGCCATCGAGGAAGGGCTGGAGATTCCCGGTCAGAGCTCCCGGGCCAGGCGGGAGGTTCTGAACTATTTTGCCGGCTTGAGGTTCATCGAGAAGAACGCCGGCCTGAAGCGCATCACTCATGAACACATTCTCAAGCTGCACGCGATCATCGCCGAGAGCGTCATGGAACAGGGGCGGGCCGGGCAGTACCGGACTATCGCGGTCCGTGTGGGCCGCTTCGTGCCGCCGCCGGCGAACGAAGTCTCAGGACTCATGCGTGAGTTCTTGGAGTGGTGGAATACGCGGGCGGGCGGACAATCGCCTGTCATCTCGTCGGCTGTCCTGCATTACCGTTTCGAGGAAATCCACCCGTTTGCCGACGGAAACGGCCGCACGGGTCGGACGATCGCACTCTGGGAGCTCTATCGCCGGGGTTTCGACTCTCACCACATTTTTTCCGTGGACGAATTCTATTGGAGCGACAGGCCCAGGTATTATGCCGCCCTGGACGGCGTGCGCAGGGCGGGTGGCGACCTGACCGCGGGGCTTGAATACGCGGCCGAGGGGATCGAGAAGACACTGGATGACGTATGGCGCCGCATTCAGACGATCGTGGTGCAAACAGGTGAGAAGACGATCGTCCTTCAGCCCAAGCAAGAGAAGCTGCTTCGGCTGCTCGAAAACAAGAAGGGATTGACGCCGCGTGAAATCTGGGAAGCCCTCGGCATGACGCGCCAAGGAGCGGCGAAGCTGATCAAACCGCTCATGGAAGCGGGGCTCATGCGCCGCGTGGGCGGCAAGAAGACGGGGAGATATATCAGAAGCGCCTGAGGAGTCCTGTTGACGATACCCGAATATTCGATTTCCCAGCTCAGCAAGTCCGAGGGGTTTCATTCTATTCCGTGATGCGCGGCGGAAGATCGCTGATCACGGCGCGCCGCGATATCTTGGAGATCATCGAGGACCGCCATGACGACCGCTCCATGATAGTTGCCGGCCTCCGACGAAGAAACGATGCGGAAAGACGTCGCCGGCTATCTTCGCAGTCGTCAACGACGCCCTCAAATGGTGATGATCTACTTCAAGCACGAGAGCGTCCGTTATGCCTCTTGAAGGCTTTGTTGCATGAATCGAAAACAGGGGCACCTCTCCCTTTGACAAGCAATTCTATTCTATCGCATACGACAAGGGTTCACCCATTTCGCGCATCCGATTCAGGATAGCGCAACCAATTGCAGCTT
>JAHIPL010000300.1 GCA_018894615.1 Acidobacteriota bacterium
CAAAAAGAGGAGCCACTGAAAAAGGAGCTCCAGAACTTCTTCCACTGTATCAAAAAAGGGGAAACCGGCAAGGTGTCGGGAAGCGAAGGGCTGCGGGCGTTGAAGCTGGCATACAAAGTCATCGAAGAGGCCGAAACCTGACACCTGGCTGATTCATGAAATCCGCTGCGACTTCGTTTAGATGACCTTGATCAGTTCGTTTTTGGCCGGGACGTCCGTCAATTCCATTCCGTTCATGATGGCGAACTGGGACCAGGCTTCTTTTTTGATGCCGGCCTTCTGAAAATAGCTCTCCAGTGTCTGTCGTCCGTCCGCTTTGATGACTTTGATCCGGAAAGGTTGTCTGTTCAGGTAGCGGCGGTCCGTCAGCTCCCGGAAGGAGCCGATGACCGTGCCGAACTGAAAGTCATAGCTGCTGTAGCTCGATTCGTCGCTCAGGGCGGAGAAGGTGTAAATGAAGGAACCTTTTCGAATGTAGGATGTCCGCATTCTCAAAGTCTGCTCCTGCTGGGTGAGACTGTACAGCTGCTGATAGGAACGGAGTCCGTTGATGTTCAGGCTTTGATCGCTGATGAAGGTGGCCCCCTGGTATTTTTGGGAGCGCGCCTGGGCGTAGCTCTGCAGGTCGGCCGTGTTTTCTTCCACTTGAAGCACGACGCCGGCTTTTTCATCCGGGGAGACCATCACGACCTGGTTGCGCTGATTCTGGTACTTCCAGTCCTGAGGGATGGCGAAGGAAAACCGCATACCCGGATGATAAAAGGTGTTGTTTTCAATAAATCCCTGCCGCGGGTCCTCTCCGTAGACCATGTTGTTGAGCCGGTTGAAATACTGGTCCTTTTTCACCAGCAGATAGCGGTCATTCTCCTCCACCATGGCTTTTGTGTACTGGATGCGTTCGCTTGTCAGGGGATGGGTGGACAGGAATCCGGGAAGAGAGTGGCCGCCTGAGAGATCGCCCATCTTCTGGAGTGCGGTGAAAAAATCCACCATTTTGCCGGGATGCCATCCGCCGCTTCGGGAGTACTGAATACCGAGGTCGTCCGCCTGTCTTTCGTCGTCGCGGCTGAATTTGAGAAAAAGGAGCTGCACGCCCACGCTTGCCAGCCCGGAGATGTCACGGAAGGTTTCGCTGATGGCGCTTCCGACGGCCAGTCCGACCTGGACAAGAAGTATTTGGCTCAATTTGCGGGCGCTGTGCCGGGCGTTGACGTGTCCCAGTTCGTGTCCGATGATGGAGGCCAGTTCCGCTTCCGATTTCATCAGGGACAGCGCCCCCCGGGTGACGTAAATGAATCCGCCCGGGGCGGCAAAGGCATTGACGACAGGTGTGTCCAGAATATAAAAGTGGTATTCAAGATGGGGGCGGTGGGTGAGGGGTCCCATAGCCTGACCCAGTTCACTGATGTACCGGCTGAGGGCCGGGTCCTCATAAATGCCGAACTGCTGGCTGATGGACTGGTGAGTTTCCTTCCCCATCTGAATTTCCTGGGCTTCGGAGATGAGCATCAACTCCTTCTGTCCCGTAACTGGATTAATGGCACAGGCCAGGGAAAGGGCCAGAATCAAAGTCAGGACAAAAATCTTTAGGCGTAACATGTTAGGCCCCGCTTTCTGTCAGATGCTGAAGAGTCGCCCAATTATTTTTCCATCTGGAAAAAGGAATCTTCCAGCCCGGTGTTGTATTTGAAATCGGATAAGGTGATTGTCATAAATTCTTCGCCGTCCTGGTAGATGGTGATGACGTAGGGGACCATGGTTTTTTCGAGTTCCTTGTAGTCGTAGAGAAAGGTTTCCGTCTCCACTTCGACACCCATCTGGTTCATGCTCTTGCCCTTTGTCTTGTAGACGAGATAGGTTTCGGGATGAAGGTAATAGGTGGCCGATTCGCCGTCCGCAAAAGTCTGCTTGAGGAGGATGTATTCGACGTCCTCTATATCTTCTTTTCCCTCGTATGTGTAGCTGATTCCCATTTTGTCAGGGTCGAGAAGGGCGGTGTTTCCCATGGCCTGTCTTTTCATGTCCTCGGACAGCTGCTCGGGCATCTCTTCGGCGACACCGGTCTGGGGGTTGATCATCCAGGCCGTCTCTCCGTCATAGGCCTGGGTTATGATAAAGCCCATGATCTCCATGTCCATCCGCATTTTGTTAGGCTCCTTGGTGTACATGGTGATCGAGCCGCTCATGCCCATGGTGATCATTTCCATTGTTCCGGTGGAGGTCATGTCCATGATTTTGGAAAGCACATCCCGGCCGCCCTGGGCTTCTATCATTTTTTCCAGGTGCTCTTTCCCTTCAGCCTTTTTGGCCGCTTCATCCTGAACAGGAGCCGTCAGACCCTGCAGAGCCAGAGAAGCCGCCACCAAACAGGCCGCCAATAAGAAAATACGTGATTTTTTCATTCGATCCTCCTTCTGATCACTGTCGTAGTCGATTGCCGGCGCTCCGGCAAAATCAAATTATAATAAAAAGAGAAGCGGAGAGCAATAATCCAGGTTAATTAGGCCTGAGGCTGAATTTTTTAAGTTTGTTGTACAGGGTGGTGCGGGAAATGTTGAGGATGGATGCGGTTTTTCGCAGGTTCTGTTCCGTTACCTTGAGGAGGTACTGGATGTATTCCTTTTCCAATTCATCCAGAGTGGAAAGATTTTCGTGGTTGATAAAAGGAAGGCCCGATTCTTTCGGCGAGAGTTTCTGAAGATCCTGCGGCAGGTCGGGCAGGTCGATAAAATCCTTATTGGAGACGAGAGCGGCGCTTTCGAGGACGTTTTTTAATTCCCTCACATTACCCGGCCATTCATACTGAAGAAACATTTTCTGAACCTGGCGGGAAATGCCCTTGATGTTCTTTCCCATCCTCTTTCGCATCTGATTAAGAAACTGCCGGACCAGGAGAGGAATATCCTCCCGTCTATCCCTAAGGGGTGGCAGAGAAATCTCCACCTTGTTGAGACGGTGGAAAAGATCCTGCCGAAAGGTCCCCGCTTCAACCATTGCCCGAAGATCCCGGTTGGTCGCTGTGATCACCTTGACATCCACTTTCTTTGTTTCATTGGACCCAAGGGGCCGGAACTGTTGATATTCCATCACCCGTAAAAGTTTGGCCTGAACGGGGAGAGGAACTTCACCCAGTTCATCCAGAAAGATGATCCCCTTGTGCGCCTCCTCAAAAAGCCCCTTTTTGCTTCTGTCCGCTCCGGTAAAAGCCCCCTTGACGTACCCGAACAGTTCGGATTCAAACAGATTGTCCGGAATGGACGAACAGTCACAGATCACGAGATCCGGATTGACCGTCTCCCCCAGTTCATGAATGGCCCGGGCGACCATCTCCTTTCCCGTTCCCGTCTCACCTGTGACGAGGATGCAGGAAAAGTATTTTGCGATTTTTTCGATGAGGGAATACACCTCCAGCATGTAGGGGCTTTTCCCGATGATCCCGTGAAAGATGTATTTTTTTTCAAGCTGTTTTTCGAGCTGAAAGGTTTCCCGCCGCAGTGCCTTTTTGTCGCTGATCTCCTTGAGGATTCTATGAATGGACGCCACCTGAAGCGGTTTTTCCAGATAGTCCTTGGCCCCCAGATTGATCATTTCCAAAACTTTCCCGGACGGCAGTGGGTCTCCGACAATGATGACATTCAGAAGGGAGTCAAAACTTTTCAGTTCGGACAGGAGAAGGTGGGCCTTTTCATCGTCATCCTCCACATCGGTGATGATGACGTTGATATTGTTGTTTTTGATGACATTCAGCATGTCGTCCGCGTTGTCGGAAAAATAGATGTTGTATTTGTCCAGGATGGTCGAGTGCTTGAGCAGGTCGTAGAGGGACAGGTCCTCATCGATGATCAGCATATTCAGGCCGGATTCCATATTTGCCTCGTCTTAAATCGTTTCGATGCTATTTTAACATGACCCCGTCGGATTGGGAGTCATGTTATCAGTTTTCCCGCCCTTTGACAATTCTGTTCACCTTTTTCCCTCCGAATCGGTCGAGTCGCCCGGACGCCCCCGGACGAAGCGAATAAAGATACGGCCCTCTATCTCCTCCTCGATCCGTTCGATGGGAAAGATTACCTGGTTCAAATATTTGACGTGGGCCATGATGTAGGTCAATCCCTGCTCGCAGATGAAATCCAGCCACTCGCCCTGAGCTGTTTCATCCATGACCTCCGGCGTCTCTTCCACGTAAGTGATCCGGCTCCTCGCGTCAAGCGTGCTTTCGCGGGAAGAGCGTCGCTTGGCGTACAGATTCAAGCCGTTATAGAGCTCAAGATAGTTCATATGGGGCTGCCAGCGCGCTGCCCAGCGGTCGTACCGGTCATACAGCTTCTGATTGGAGGCCTTTATTTTTACATTGGCGTTCATCTCCTTCACGATCCAGTCTCTGACGTTGGCGCCTTCCCGGCTGTAGGTCCTGTATATGGGCAGGCTCAGGCTGCGAAAATAGGCGAACCAGCCGCGCGGGATCCAGTAATCCCGGAAAAGGTAGGGGGAATAGTTGGAGAACTGCTGCACCCACTCGTGCGACGGGTATCCGTGAAGGTTGAGATAAATGTCGGGCAGCCATTTATCATATAGGTTCCGGCGGACCTTCGCTTCCGGCAGGAGGGGTTTCTCCGATCCCACCTGGTACCCGACATCGATACCGAGAGCGGTGTAGCGGCCCGCATGAAGACTGTGGAAGGGGGTGATCTTCTGCAGCTGAAAGGCGAGAGCGGCCCCGTCCGGATTTTCCAGAGGGTGAAGCACCACATTCATTTTTCTCAGGTACTCGCGGTAGGCCGGATCGGTGGAGAGGAGTTCGGCGAACTTTAAAATGTAGTTGGTGGACGATACTTCATTGGCATGCTGCCGGCCGCTGAGATAAAGGGTCGGTTTGAAGGTGATGAGGCGCGGGAGGGACACATAGGGTGAGGCCGGTGAAAATGCCTCCATCACAGGGATCCGCCTGCCTTCGAAGGAAGTCCCGGCGATGTGGGTTTGAACCACCCCCATCGCCCCGATTTTTTCAACGAGATCCAGACAGGCGTCCGGTGAAATGATTTCCGTTGTGGGAACCTGGAATTCCGCCTGTTTTTTATCCGGAGAGGTGATCTTTTTTTCCGGGCCGGCGGACGATGCAACAGTCATGACCTCGTCCTTCTCCAGCTTTTCGTGATTCAGGTGCAGCCGGACGGAGAACAGGCGGGGGGCGGAAAAGAGGGCGGGAACGACGTCCGCTTTCTGCAGTTTTCTGTAGGCGCTGAGAAGATCGATGAGATGGAGATAGGTTTTTTCATTCTTGCAGGGGATGTCCAGCCGGATTTCCTCGATGCGTTCCTGCGGGCCGTTGTAAATCAGGCTGGGCGCGGTGAGGTCCTTAAGAGGGAGTTCGGAAAAAGTGATGGTCTTGGTTTGCGGCTTTTTTCCGCTTTCCTTCCACTCGATCCGCATCTCGGGTTTTCTGGCCCGCCAATCCTCGAAAACCACTCTTACACGCCCTTTTTTGCCCTCCGTGCTGGGGTGAATAAGGGGAAGGATGTTTCCCGGCGCGGAGTAGCGGGAGGTGTCCTCCTCGGTTTCCTTGTCCTTGATTTCGACATGGGTGATGCCGCGAATGAAATCGAGTGTGTCGAAATACAGCTCATCGTGAATGGATTCCAGGCTGCTCACGACTTCCTCGTCCACGCCCAGCTTGAAGTCGGGCTCGCTGAACCACATCTCGACAAGAAGCCGCTTGAAATAGGGCTGTTTGTCAAATGTCGGGCGTGCGCCGGTTTTCTCCATGATGTAGGAGTTGACGGCGGTCAAAATTTCATCCTGGTAGTACTCCCAGAAAAGCTCCAGGTCGCTGGGGACGGCGATTTCCGTCAGCGGTTTGTCCCCGCTCCGGATTCGCAGCCAGCCCGTCGTCAGTTTCACGTCGCCCCATTCGGGAAGCAGGCTGAGATAGGGGGCTGTCCGCGTCGTCGGAGAAAATGTGTCCCGGAACACCACCTGATCCCGGCTGTTAAAAGCGTTGATCTCATAGACGGAACCCGGTTCCTCCATGATCTCAAACATGATATTTTCGAGGGGAATCCCCAGATCTCCGGACAGGACATCGTCCACGGGATAGAGCTCCTGCAGCCAGCGGAATGGTTCGCTGTAGAACCGCTTGGCTTTGGACAGTTCATCGTTTTCTTTGGCGAACCGGATGAGGATTTTTGTGATCTCCTTACCCCTGAGTGCGGGAGCCACCCGTTCCGTCAGCCAGAAGAAGCCCTGCTTGTAGCTGCAGAGCACCTCCAGGTCGTATTTTTTGATCCCCTCGTCTGTCAGGTAGGCTCTGATGTCCGAGGCCAGGGCCTGCCGCACGGCCGGAGATTCGCTGATGCCGATGCTGATGGAAAGGGGAGCGGCGGCTTTTTTGAGGATGGAGGTTTTGTCTTTGATCAGATTGAAGACATCATTCCCCTCCCAGGGGAATTCCTCGTTTTTTTCGAATACGACACGGCTTTCCTCGGTCGAAAAGACATCCACCTCCGGTTTTTTCAGTCCGGTTTTCTCTTCGAGATAAGCGGACAGCCATTCTCCGTAAGCCGTGTTTTTTTCCGGCGTATGGATTTGGAGGGAGAGGGAATCCAGAGTTTTATCTTCCAAGGTTTTGAGGAACGATTCCAGTTCCAGAAAGAGCCCGGCTTCCGCTCCTCCCCGTTTTCCCTGAACGAATTCATTGACGGCTTCCGGGATCAGGTTGATGGTCGGCTCGCCGGCCCCGTACCGGTCGAAATAGGGGTAGCTCCGGCTGAAATAGTTCAGCACGTTTTCCAATCCTTCCGCGTCGGCTCCGATAAAAGCCAGGCCGGTGGATTTGTTGAGAGCACCGGGAACGATGCGGGCCATTCCCCAGCCTTTTCCCATTTCCGGCACCTTGAGCCGTCCGGTTTGAATGAGTCTTTCGGTCAATTCGCTTCGGCCGATGAAGATGGGATTTTTCAATTGATCCGGTTCCTCGATTTCGTTCGGCATGAACAGCAGAGGGAAAGATGCTCCCGCCGTATGCAGCACCAGACGGGAAGCGAAGGAGGCGCTGGCTGTGGGGACATCGTTTTCGGCCAGGATGAGGGTGGTGTTCAGGTGGTCGGGAATGCGGTCCCCGTCTGAGTCCGTATAAAGACCGCCGGGCCCGAGAAGAGTGAGCAAATCGAAGGTGTGTTCCGGAATATTTGGATTCGAAACGGAGCGGTATCCCGGAGTCAGCATTCGTTTGGGATATCCCAGCCGGGGGATGGAAACCGTTTGGCTTTGAGACGGGCCCCGAATCTCGATCGAGATGAGGGCGCAGCCGGGATAGTTGAGAAGCCCGGTCCTCCGACCCTTCCGCTGGTCCAGACGAAGCCGTTCGAACGCATCCGCTGCGGCGGTTTGCGCCTCCGGGTCGGAAAATTCAAGGAAGGCCTGCAGCTCCCGGATTTCCCCCGAAGTAAACCGGAACTGCTTGAGCGCGTCGTGCGGGGTTTTAAGTGAGGGGAATCGATAGTGCAATCTTCGGAAAACGGCCGGACCACCGGTGATCCCCTCCTTTTCAAGAACGCCCTGCAGATCCTTTTCCACCCGTGAATAAGTGATGCCTTCTTCCCGTCCCCAGATGTCCCAGAGATAGGGCCAGCGCAAAAAAAACGCCTGTCCCGTCTGAAGGAGGCTCTCGGATGATCCTCCGCACAGCACGATCGCCGATCCGTTCGGCCGCGAAAGGAGATGCACAAAACCGTCTTCTTCGGCGGGTTCCGGAAACCGCCACCGATCCTGTTGGGCCCACCGCTGAAGGATGCGCTGCCGTCCTCCGATCAGAATGACATTCGGCAGGGCGTTCCAATCGGAGACGGAGGATTCCTTTTGAACGAGGTTCAGGTCAAGGCCCAGGGTTTCAAAATTGGCCCTGGCGGCGATATTTCCCGCAACCGCGATTTCCGCAGGCGTGGGTGAATCGGGAAGGATGATGCGAAGACCGATCCTCTCGGCGAGGGAGTCTTGATCCGTGTCCAGCAAACCGTAGTCGAGCCTGAACAGCTGCGAAAGACTGGTGATATTCCGGCCGACGGCCGCCGTGTAGAGGAAGAGAAAGCAGAGAACCAAGCATATATTTTTCTTCATGAAGGCTCCTTGTGAGGTCAGACCCATCGGTTTTTGACAAAATTATATCGAATAGACGGAGGAATGACCAGCACCACTTCGAAAACAGGCGGACAGGGGGAAAAGAGAGCGGCCGAAAGGGACGGCCGGAGAAAGGGATGTGACGAGCGAACGGGGGCGACGGAGGTGCGGGAGGGAGATGATTGACCCGGAGAACGACCGGTGGTATAAAGGATCGTTCTTCGGAATAAAGGATTCAAACGCTAATGGTCAACCGTGTGTACACCCGGAATATCCTGGAAGCAGTCGGCGGCACCCCTCTGATCAAACTCAACCGGATCACCGCGGGTGTTGAAGCGGACATTTTCGCCAAACTGGAATACCTCAATCCCATGGGCAGCATCAAGGACCGGATCGCTAAGTTTATGGTCGAGAAGGCGGAGGCGGAAGGACGCCTCAAACCCGGAGACACCATCATCGACAACTCCTCCGGAAATACGGCCCTTGGCCTGGCCATGGTCTGCGCCGTCAAGGGATACAGGCTGAAAATGGTCGTCCGCGACAGCATCAGCTCGGAAAAAATCAAATTCCTGCGGGCCCTGAATGTCGACCTTCATATGGTGGACAACACCCTGCCGCCGGATTCTCCCGACAGCTACAACAACATCACGCCCCGCCTGGCCGCCGCTGATCCCCGGCTTTTTTTCCTGGACCAGCACAACTGCCGTGACAACAATGAAACCCACTACCGGACGACCGGGCCGGAGATCTGGGAGCAGATGGACGGCAAAATCGATTATTTTGTGACGGGAATCGGGACGGGAGGAACGGTGTGCGGTGTCTCCCGTTTCCTGAAGGAGCGGGATCCCTCCATCCGCGTGGTGGCCGTCGATCCGGCCGGTTCCATTTTTTATGATTATTTTCACACCAAAACCCTGGTCACCCCCTCCCGCTATGTTCTGGAGGGGTTGGGGGATGAATTTCTGATCGGATGTGTGGATTTTTCCCTGATCGACGACATGATCCGTATCACCGACCGTGACGCCTTCCTCAAAACCAGGGAACTGGCGAACCGCGAGGCCATCCTGGCCGGAGGCTCGAGCGGCGCCTCCATTCTGGCCGCCCTTCAGGTGGCGCAAAAAGCCGGGGCCGGAGCCCGGATCGTGACCGTGTTTCCCGATTCGGCCAACCGATACCTCAGCTCCATCTACAACGACGAATGGCTGCGGGCGAACGGTTATGTGCCGATATAGACGCGCTGAACCCGCTTGTTGATGGAGGTGAAAATCTCGTAGGGAATGGTTCCCCCGATTTCGGCGATCTCCCGGGCTGTGATCTCCTCTTTTCCCTGCCTGCCGATGAGGACCGCCACATCTTCGGTGTGAACGTCAGGGATATCGGTGATATCCACCATGATGTGGTCCATGGTGACGGTCCCGAGGATTCCGGCCCGCCGGCCGTGAATCAGGACATGCCCTTTGTTGGAAAGGTAGCGGGGATAACCGTCACCGTAGCCCACGGGAAGGGTGGCCACTATTTTTTCCTTCTTTGTTCGGAAGGTGCGGCCGTAGCTCAATGTCCTCCCGGGGGGGATTTTTTTGATGAAGGCAATTTTGGTTTTCAGGCTGAGGACCGGAATGATCTCATCGCTGTTTTGAATGTGTTCCGACGGTGAAACGCCGTAAAGGGAAAGGCCCGGCCGCACCATATTGAGATGGGAGTTGGGGAGGTTGAATATGCCGCCCGTATTGGAGATGTGCTTATAGGGGATGGACAGGTCCTTCACTTTTTCAAGGAGAGCATTGAACCATTCCAACTGTTTGTTGGAGAAGGACAGATCGGCTTCGTCCGCCGTGGCGAAATGGCTGCAGATCCCTTCGATCCGGATGTCCGGCATGCGGTGGACGCTGCGGATGAATTCATCGGCCCGTTCATGCCAGACGCCGATCCGGCCCATCCCCGTATCGATCTTGATGTGAATTTTCGCCTTCACGCCTTTTCCGGCGGCCGCTTCCGCAAGGGGGTTGACCGTCTCCCATGAACAGACGACGGGGGAGAGGTTGTAGCGGATGAACTCTTGGGCCTGTCCGCTGATTCCCGCGCTCAGAACCACGATCGGGATGTCTGAAAAGACCTCTCGGAGCTCGATCCCTTCAAACAGGCTGGATACACCCAGCGCGTCGACTCCCAGGTAAACCGCCTCCTTGGCCACTTCCACCGCGCCGTGGCCGTAGGCGTTGCATTTGACGACGGCCATCATCCCCGTTTTCTCTCCGATGCGGTTCTGCAGCAGGGCGATGTTGTGACGAAGGGCCGGCAAATCGATTTCCGCCCATGTCTTGAGAAGACGGTAGGCAAAAGATGACTCCCGTTCATTTTTTTTAACCACGATCTGATGGGGCAGGTTCATTCTCTTGTCCTCTTTCTTAAGGGGTCACCCGTATTATAACGGAAAAAACCGGATTTGGGACGGGATTTGAATGAAAACGGGCCGGCCTCCCCTGCAGAGGTTGACATCAGGGGAGAGTTCGGCTATTATACGAGCTTCGCATAGGGAAAAAGTAGACACAACATATTGTATTGAAAATAGACAGAGGTTGAATATATAGTTATTTTTCTTGACTTTTAGCAAGAAAAACCGTATTATCCTTACAAGCAAAGTCAGCATCATGAAAAAACATTTCACTAAATTTCTGCATTACTTTGTCGTGCTGCTGATTGCTGTTCTTTTTCTGGGCGGCGGCCCGGTGAAGTTCGGGCAGGAAAATACGTTCTTTCACGGTTTCCTTATCAAAAAGCCCATCATCCGTGTCGGACTGGGCGTCAACCTCGGAGATGTGGAGATTTCCTCCTCATCCGGCATGAAAATTTATGAGGTCAAGTCCAATTACAAACTGATCGCGGATGACGTCAAAAAAGCGCTGCTTCGCGGGCATAAGGAAAAACTGGACGAAAAATTTCTCATACAGGTGGCCCAGCGGGAGAGCCGGGAAGAAGCCGATGTCCTGGCCCAGGATTTGCGTAATCGGTTCGGTGGAAACCAGAAAGTGACCGTCGTGCGCGATCACGAGGCCGGGATCGCCGGAGTGTGGCAGATCCGAATCGGGGATTTCATCAGCCGCGGGGAAACTCTGGATTTTATCAAAACACTCAATCAGGCCGGATTCAGGGACACCTGGATCATCAGTGAGGATATCACGGAGGATTCCAGACCCCTCTGGATTCTG
>JAHIPL010000301.1 GCA_018894615.1 Acidobacteriota bacterium
CAATCCATTCCAATCCAAGGATTTTGGATTGGATTCCGTCCTGCGAAATCAATTCGATGAAGTTCTCAAGGAATTGAGTGCAGCCAACACCTCAGTATTCAGTGTGAACACGGAACCGCTGGCCACCAACATGAATCTCCCCGACAATATGAAGGGAGAAGGTACTCTCCGTAGATTATCCGATTACACCGGCGGGAAATTCATCGGTAATGTCCAAAACTATAAAGAGATCCTTGACACGGTCCAGACTTTCACCGGATCCTATTATGTACTCGGTTACTACATCGATGAATCTGCAGACGGCCGTTATAATTCCATAGATGTTTCCGTGACTCGTCCCCAGTGTCATGTTTTTGCCCAGAAAGGCTATTTTAATCCCAAGGCTTTTGCCACATTCAGCCAGATGGAAAAGGAACTCCACCTTTTCGACCTAGCGCTCACGGAAAGGCCTCTTCTGCAAACTCCTGTCGATATCCCCACGATCGCGCTTCCTACCCCCGTAGAAAAGGAAGCAGGGGTCTTTCTGCTGGCGCAGATCCCTTTGGAGAAGACCAAGGAATCCATCGGACAGAAAGCGGAGATCTTTTTTCTGGCATTCGATAAAGAGGAAAACCTGATCGATCTAAAACGGAATGAGGTCACACTTTCCACTTTACAGGGATCAGAGGCTTATTATTATTCTCTTATGAATCTTTCTCCCGGATTATACAAATTCCGTATTGTCATGAGGGATATGGAAACCGGGAACGGAGCGGTCGGGCGGAGTACGATGGAGATTCCGGTATCTCCGGAGCAGGGCCTTATGCTTTATCCCCCGCTTCTGCTGAATCCCGGAAAATCCGGTCTCTTTGTCAGAGGATATGTGCCGAATCATATCAAAAGCCAATTTCCTTTGGTGGACTATTTTCCCTTTGACCCGTTACAGTTTTCACCGAACCTGGGGAATATCAAGGGGAGTGCAGGCAAGATCCGGGCGGTGCTCCGCTGTTCCATGTTTAACCTCACAAAGCCGGTTTTGAAATTTACGGCCGACCTGATCGAAAGATCTTCCGAACGATCCGTTTCGCTGCCTGTTTCCATTCTGTCCGGGAAAAAAGAGGACGAAATGGGAACACTTTTTGCCGAATTTGAGATGCCGGAGATGGCGCCGGGAGAATATGTTCTCGTAATATCTGCGCTGGATCAAACGAGTCAGGCCCGTTCTCAAACATCAATCGCCTGCCGGATTTTTTAATGAAACCGGCGGCTTGGCGGAATTGGTAGACGCAAGGGACTTAAAATCCAAAAAGAGGCATTAGAGCCTTCCCATTAAATATTCACAATTTATTCACACCAAGAAATTGCATGTTATCTAAGATCATTGGACTTCCCAAATGAAATACTCTTTATAGAGTGGGCTCATTTTTATAAAGAGTTTTTCGCTATAAGAATCTTCTTGTTTTTCGCGCCGAGTGTCCACGAAGCCGAAGTATTCACAAAACCTTTCAAAGAAACGGAGAGAAAAACAGCACGCGATATAGTCAAACTCACTGGAATAGAATGCATCAACTTCCAGAGCGATCTCAGGAAAGGCCTTTATAAAATATCTGACCAGGGCGGTATCTTCTGTGTATGTCTTAGCCTCCTTATGCAGCAAAAACAGTGAAAAAAGCCAGCTATCTTGGATAATCCGGAAAGCAGGATATCGATCCAAAAAAGCCCAATTGAATTTTATGGCATAGGTGTCCAAAAGACGATAAAAATGCTGCTCTGAGAAGCCATCCTTCAGCAACTGGAGTCCTCTCCTTGTCAATTTAAACTGTTTTTTTTCTTTTTTTATCCAGCCTCCTTTTTGAAGAATATGCCGAAGAGTCTGAACCTTCATGGAATTTTCTTCAGATCGGAAGCTGATGTATTTCTTAAACCTTGAATCTTCAATTTGATCGAAGAGTTTCTTGGCGAATTGGACTGGCAAATTTCCTTTGGCTGTTGCTCTCAGGGGCTCTTCTTCTGCAAGAGCCGAGAGGAAGAATTGGGCATTTTTCACGATCGGAGCTTTTTTGTACAGTTTAGGAGAGATATCTCTGTTAATTCGGACAATATCAGAGTTTTGTGTAAAGGGTGAGTATAACAATCGGGCCATGTGTTCAGATGATAATCCTAGGAAATCCGCGTCAGGTTCACGGTTATGTCCTGCCATCCTATCATCCGCAAAAGCCTGGAATTCTTCCTGGTAATGAAACTTCTTGTTTTTGGCTGCATCTTTAAGATCCTCAAAAGCCTCTCTCGATTTCTCTTTTTTTTCCCATAATGCATCCTGTATCCAGCAGCAATGGAGGTAGGATTTTCCTGAGCCGCAGGAGCAGGGGGCTTCGTCCTTGATTGTTTTTAGAGGATTCCAGGAGTGCCCTGTATATCCGCATTGACCGGTCCTCGGCGAGTTGACGACAGGAAGGAACATTTCTTCTTCACATGCGTGTCTCTGGGCACAAAGATCACAAAACCAGCCTTCACCCGACCAACTGCAGGCTGTGCAAATAAGTGTCGCTTTTCTGCGTCCACAAGAGTCACAGAAGACTGCGGGTGGGTTATTCCTTGCTAATAGTTGAATCTTGTTTCCTCTTCCTCTCCTTTCGTAGCAAGAGACTACTTTTAATGCGAGTTCAGTAGTCGTTCCAAAATCGTATTCATAGTCAAATATGATACCCGGCCGGAGTGCTTGTTGGAGTTCAACATCCATATCATATTTTTCGTTTTTTTGATCCCAGAGCGGGGAGGGATCTTCAAACAGTTCGGAGAAATATCGCTTTTTTGCTATGGTGAATGCGCTTAAGTGTCCACAGCATTCCAGCCAGGTATCTCTGAGGAACTGATCCAAGTGACGGAGTGTTGCATCCGAATGAATCTCAAGATGCATCCAGTAGGCTGTTTGATGGCGGCCTTCCACAAAAAGATGATAGATTAAGGTTTTACGGGAATCCGGCTTTTCTGACAGTTTATGTAAAAAATCTATTCTTGGTTTGCAGGATTTGAAATGGCCGGTCATCTCTTCAAAAGAAAAATTTTCCTTACAAAAACAACATTTTCCTGTTGATATTTCTCTTTCCATCTTGATGTCCTTTGTTATTTGTCAGGGGATTTCTTTTTCGCTTCTTCCAGGTGATCCAGTCTTTCTAGAAGAGCATCTTTATCTTCAATATTTTTATGCAAGGCCATTCCATAGATTTGTTCGGCTCTTTGATAATTGGGTGTGTCCATTTTATTCAGTGGCATAAAATACATGTCGCCCCATCCTATATAACCCCAGATATTTTCAGGATATTCCTCTACCAACTTTAAAAAGGCTTCATCTCCTTTTGAATGGTCTCCCATTCCAAAGTAAGACTCCGCGATAGCTCTTTTCATGTTATGGAGAATTAAACTGTTTGTCTCAGGAAAAAATGAAATAAATTCTGTGCAATATTCAATTCTTTTTTTGTTGAATGAGTTATTTTTTATTGCCGCATTTCCGAGTTCCATCTCTAAATCCTGACACCAATTGAACAGGCTTTGTATTCCATTGAAAATTCTTTCAGAATCTCTGATGGATTTCATATCTGGGGAAAATCGACTTTTCAACTTGTTCCAGACTTCTATCCAGATTTTACAGGCTTCAACCGTTTTAATCTTTTCTGAAAGTGAATACCCTTCCTGCATGAGCGCATCCAAATCATCAACCTCTTCATGTTCCTGCTTTCCAAGACAACATTTCTTGTATTTCTTTCCGCTTCCACAAGGACAGGGTTCGTTCCGGTTGATTTTGGTGACTGTTATTTGAAAATTGGCCGGATTTAATAATCGCTCGAGATCGGTTATATCTTCCGGCTCATCGGGTTCTATGCCGATAATAAATTTCCATCCGTGTTCTTCAAAAACAGAAGCAATCTCATGCATTCTTTCTTCTGTCTGAACCCGAACAATGGCAGATCTCTTCTCAGTTCCTAATCTAGCCATGGCTTTTCCTTTTTTGCTTATTCAGCAGAATATTTTCACACGCTTGATAAATATAGAATGTGAAGATGCTTTAAGCAAGAGATGCCAGGATTTTTTTAAAAAGATGAACAGAACGGATCTGACCATATGAGATTATTGAACGAAATGCTCTATATCATAGACTTTTCGGGTCCCCTTGAAGATTCGTGTATCTGGTGGTAGAATTCAAAAGGAGAGAGAACAGTGAAAAGAAAATCCTTAAAGTCTATCGATGAAATTGAGCAAGTTTTGAAGGTCCACAAGCGAGAATTGAGAGAAAAATACGGAGTAAAAAAAATCGGGATTTTCGGATCTTACTTAAGAAAAGAAAACACAAAAAATAGTGATATTGATATTCTCGTCGAGATTGGAATCCCAATTGGATTTTTCAAATTCTTAGATTTAGAGCGATATCTGTCTCATTTACTTGGAGTTAAAGTCGATCTTGTAACCAGAAATGCTCTTAAACCTCATATCGGCCAACGGATTCTCGACGAAGTCAGATATGTCTAAAAAAAGAAATCTAGTCGAGTTGTTGAATTATTTAAACGTGCCGGGGTGGCGGAATTGGTAGACGCAAGGGACTTAAAATCCCTCGGAGAGTCATCTCTGTGCGGGTTCGATTCCCGCCCCCGGCAGTCTTAAAACCCTTTGAATTCAACGAGATCCACATCAGCTATCCCTTCCCTCCAGCCAGGTCGAGGAGGAAAAGCGCAAGCAGCAGGGTCCGGTCTTTCAGACTGGATATCAGGATGCGTTCTTCCGGAGTGTGGTCGCTCTCACCGACAGGGCCGAAGCCGTCAAGCGTGGGCACACCGGTTGCACCGAAGTAATTTCCATCGGAAGTACCCCTCCGGTGCTCCATCTTGATTTCCTGCCCCAGTCCCTTCCCGATCCTCCGCAGCCGGTCCATCAGGTCCCCTGTCTTTTTTCCCTTGGGCATGGCCGGGCGAAAGTTCAAAATGGTGAGAACGGATTCACAATGAGCGTTTTCCCTTCGGGATACGATCTTGTGGATTTGCTCGAGAAGGATCGGGTAGTGCGCCTGGTCCTGCCAGCGGAGATCGAAGAGGAATCCGGCCCTGCCGGGCACGGTGGATGGTCCCAGCCCTCCTTCGATTGTCCCGACATTGAGGCTGACGCCCGGCAGCGAGGCGTTCAGAGATTCAAACGCAATCACCTTGTGTGCGATTTCCAGGATGGCGCTGGCTTTTTCATGCGATCCTGTTCCCACATGACGGCCGCGTCCCGTGCAGTCGACCCGTCCTCCCATTTTGCCGTTTCGTGAGACGACGATCTCTCCTGCCGGCCCGGCACACTCTCCCACCAGACAGATCCGGGCCCTGTCCCGCTCCGTCTCATACAGGTTCCTTGAGGTCGCCGACCCGTTTTCCTCGTCTGCGCCGAGAATCAGGACGACCGGCAGTGAGGCGAGAACACCGGCCTTCTGGAGAGCTTTCAGGGCATAGACCAGCACCGCCAGCCCGCCCTTCATATCCGCGGTTCCCGGTCCGTAAAGCCATTCATTTTTGATGTGACAGGATTGAAAGGGATGATCCGGGGGGAACACGGTATCCAGATGCCCGAGAAGATAAACCGGGCTGCCCGGGACATCGTTTCTCAGGATGTGATGATCCCCCACGCTCTCCTGCTTAACCTCTTCATGAACCGGAAGAGCATCCTCCAGCTTTTCCAGGACCAGAGCGGTTAAACGATCGGTTCCCGCCTTATAAAATGTGTACGAGTTTTGACTGCAGAGGTCGATCAGAAAATCCAGCTGCTCCTCTGTCCATCTTTCGATTTGTTCGATGATCCGTTTCCGGATGGCGGCGGTCATGGAGGTGTCCTCGCTCCCGGCCTATAATCCTTCGTCCTCGTACTCGCAGACCTCTCCGGCCCATGTCCGGAACAGAAGCTTGCCGTTGCGATTATGGTTCAGCAGATAGGTGGGTGCCATGGGTGTCTTTCCCTTTCCTTCCGGAGCTGTGATGATAAACGTGGGGACCGCCAGGCCCGAGGTGTAACCCCTGAGGTTTTCC
>JAHIPL010000045.1 GCA_018894615.1 Acidobacteriota bacterium
AACCGACCCGCCGTGCAAACCAGATTTCCCCGACAACAGGCTCGATATCCAGAAGCTCCCTCACATGGAGGACCGTAAAGCGCTCTCCGGTTCCCAGTTCCTCGACGATTGCCATATCCTCTTTAGCCAAATCTTCGATGATTGCATAGAAGGTCAGATAACTCTCATTAAGATGCCGAATATATGTCGGTCCGGGTTCATTGAGGCCGGCCATCATGGGATCCGCGAGAATCCTGTCCCCCACCGTTTCGAGGCTGGGTCCGAACCGGAAATCGAAATGTTTCCAGCTCATGAAAAAACTGTCCGTGATGCCGTCTTGCTCTCCCGGGCAAAAATGTTTCTCGAAGTCTGAGACGGCTTTTTCAAACGCCTTGCCATCTTTTTCGAACTGCATGATTTTCTTTCCGTAGATCGCGAAAATGGGGATGAGGTCCAGGTATTCATCCCAGAGTGTACCCGTTCTTTCCAACGGAGGAAACAAGTCTTCCGGTGTCTGGACAAAACCGCCTTCCGACCGGCCGGCGCCGCAACACTTCTTGTACTTTTTCCCGCTCCCGCAGGGACAGGGATCATTGCGTCCGATCTTTTCACTCATGATGATTTAAAAATAATATAAATTCAGGTCAAAAACAATATCAGTGAGTTAGCGATGAATCCCATATCTCGACGTCATAGGCATTCTTGATGATCGTTCAAATAATTAACTATCCTATCACGATCTTCATTTTCCTTGGTCCCCTTATAATATAACTCGATAAACTCAATTCTTTGATCCTTCTCAAAATATGCATAAATGATTCGTAATGACGATCCTTTTAAATATCTGCAAAACAATCGAGCCTTAATAATAAATAAAACATCTGTTTGGGTGATGATATAAAAATGCTTGCTGTTGCCAAGAGGAACAGCAGATACAACGCTGCAAAACTCCCGTAGGTCGCCGGGAAGTGATTTATACTTTTTCTTTAGTCGCTTAAACTCTTTTTGAAATTCCGGTAGCTCATTAAAGTTCATCGTCATAATTTCTTACGGAGTATCTTTCATCGCGGTAAAAAACGCTCTCGTAAGAAAGCGGCCTGCCATCCTGTGCGGATTTCCAAGGAATGTCCTCATGAGAAAACTTTTCTATTTCGGAAGCATTCTTGTCTGAAAGGCGTGCTAATACATCGTCAATATGCTCAATTTCGCGCGCAGAAAGAATATCTAAATTCGGACGTTTACGCGGTAAATATTTTTTTTGCGGATATTTGAAATATTGACTTTTTACAGCCTCCAGATCACCTTCCTCCTGCATTTCTTTCAAAATCGGACCCAATTCAATAGAAGTCGGACCATGAAAATTTTTAATATAGGTCGCTCCCATTAGATTTTCTTCATACTTCTCGTAATAATCGAAATCCATGAAATAGAGCAATTTGTGAAGCACTGTCTCTCCAACATTAGGTTTGCCGCCCACTTTATTTAAAACATACAACAATACTTGTTTGAATTTAATAAGATTTTTTTCGGTGACACGTATATTCAGGTCTTCAGACTTTTTTTCTGATTTTTTTTCAAAAGTCACACTTCTTTTTGGTTCCGTTGTTGCGAGAAAATCTTCAATCGTTATATCGAAAATTGCCGCAAGCTTCTTGGCCTCGGATATTGTGATTTCACGCTCTCCACGTTCAATCAGAATATATGTGGGACGAGAAATTCCAAGCTCTGATGCAAGGTAACCCTGCGTCATCTTACGCTTCATCCTCTGCAGTCGGATAAATTTTCCATACATCATTCTATTTTGCCTCGTTTTTTACGATTAGCATGTATCTGTAATTATTTGATCACACTTCCATTCTAAGATTTGTCAGATTTCTTGTCAATGGTATTGTAAATATTATTTTACATATCCTATACCCTGAATTCTGTGACGGCCAGTCATCCGGATCCAGCCACCAGCTGTTCAGTTCTTCCTCAAAAATCTGTGCGAAGTATTTTCCGAGGAGATAGTCCCTCCGGCGATCATCTTCATAGAGATCCAACAAGGCCAACAAACCATCGGCAGCGGACGCCTGAACGCACGAGGACCTCAAAAGAGTGGCATGTAACCGACTTGACGATCGAACAGAGAAACTCAGCCAATCTTGTGGCGGGTCCGCCAAGATCCGCCGGCAGCTCACCATTCTGATCTAGAAAATGTGGGTTAAGTGGCGCGCCAGGAGGGATTTGAACCCCCGACCTCATCTTCTTCGATCCCCTTTCACCACTCCACTTCATCCCAGGTTTTTCCTTCATCCATGTCCATAAGGAGAAACCGAGCCCCCTGGTTATCGGACGGATTGAACCACAACATCCGCTCGAACTGACGGTGCGCCTCCTCCGCCTCCCCCATCCGCCACAGCGCCAGCCCATACCCATGAAGGCAGCGGAGATACGGCCGGTTGTCGATCCGACCCCAGGGCAGCACGATATTCTCATCGCCCGGAAAAGACAATTCCCCGATCCTCACACCGACCTCAAAGTGTTTCCTCGACATTTCCAATGAAAAGGATTGAGGGCCCTTCGCACGGTTAAAAAGCCAGTTTCCCAAATGGGCATGGGCATCCAGGCAGCGGAGGTCCTCCACCAGAAGCTTTTCCATCATCCTGTAGGCTTCGTCAAACTGTCCTTCCTGGAATAAGTCATTGGCCACCGTTATCGGATCATCAAAAGGGTCCTCGGGATCCTCAAAGGGCAGGATCTGCTCCATCTCATAGGATGTCCTCTGCCCAAATTTTTTGATTCCCTTAAAATATTTCAAGGTCGGGTCGTCCGGTTCACCCCAGTATTCTTCCTCGGGTTTCCACGGCCTGGGATCGTTTAGGGAAAGCGGTTCCAGGTTTAACGCAGGGATATCGATGCGGACCGATTCGACTTTGCCCGACATGTAATTGGTGTTCTTGAACTGCCATAACTTCTCCGGTCTGACCGAGAGGATCTCACCCTCGACCTCCCCCCGGACCTTCCGCAAGGTGATTGGAATATGTGAACCCAAGGTCCGGCAGCGGATAGCCGATTCTTTGACCGCCAGCGCCACAAGTTCAATTGGCTTGCCCAGGGGAATCCCCAGTTCTTTCGATAAATCAGTCATTTTTTCTCACCTTAAAAAGCAACCAAAATCACACTGAATGCCCAAATCATAATCAAGGATCGCTCTAATGTCGAACTGAATGCAGAAAATCGATTGTCGATTTTTTAATCCTGCCCGATAAGTCCAGCTATTTCTTTATCATAAATCATCCTCGCGGTTTCGACAGCCCTGTTGTCTGCCAGGGCCATCAGATCAGCATAAATCAAAATGGGATGAACCGTATCTATATTTGCCTGATTATTGTCATCCGTTCGAAATATCTCCAGAATCTCGATATTTCCGTTTTTATCCCGCCTCAGCTTATTCGCCAGAAGAAATTCATTATGATTCTCGCTCATATAGATGGTCACTTTAAACGGCTTCAGGTATTGAGTCAGTTTATAAGCGGCAACTTCACCACCCCATAAGCCTCCATATTCCCGGATCCTGACATCTTTCCACCACTCCACTCGGTCTGTCTGGTACCGGCCAAGCAATAAATTAGGACGAAGCTGATTTGGATATTCTGTCACCCACTGGCTCAATAAATCTTTTACTCTGATGAGACGCCTCCCTTGTTGTCCGGTGTCCACCAGGTATCCGGTTTTATTAATTTGTTGCAATAAGTTATGGACTGTCCCCAAAGCAACTTCGGCCTCTTTTGCGATGTCCCGATAATTTTTGTTGATTATTGCCGGGTTGCACAATAGGGCATAAACAATCCGAAGGCCTGCTGAATTGAAAATATTCTTAACGGCATCCATCTCGATATCCGCCGGCAGTTTTTGCCCTTTTAAATAGACATAAAAGGGAGGCTTATTGATAAAGGCATTCCCCGCTGTATCCATGAATTGAATGTGATTTCTCTTCAGATCTTCCGCGATATTTGGATTAATGTAGGGGGCAACCAAAACTGTATTTTGCGGAGCCCTTTTGAAAAGGTCGATGATCAGCCCGACAGCGGGACGATTAATAACATTTTTCACTTCTGCAATTAATTCGTACTTCTGATCCCCCCAGGTTATTTCAATGATGGCATCTGCACGATAGTTCAAGTTTTTTATGTTATTTGTTTGTCTCTTGGTGATATTGGCCGCAATATCGGTATTCTTTTCAAATACCGTAACAGCATTTTTTAAAATTTCTTTATCTCGCATAACTTTTCCCTTTTGTCTAGCGCCGAGTTATTTGTTCATTTTTCTATACCGTTCATTAATATTGAACATAGCCTTACATTGAACACTTGTCAAGGAATATTTTTGTTTGAGTCGGGGTTTTAAGTGGCGCGCCAGGAGAGATTCGAACTCCCGACCTTCTGATTCATTTTTTAAAAAGAAATATTTGCAGCGTGATCTCTTTTTCTATTCAACAACTAATATTGGTTTATCCATCAGGTCAAAAACCACGGGAAAAAACTCAACATCAAACCTCTTCTTGAATGTTTTCAAGTCCCTCTGTGAAGGCCAGTCATCCGGATCCAACCACCAGCTGTTCAGTTCTTCCTCAAAAATCTGTTCGAAGTATTTCCTTTTTAAACTTGTCGTATACGACCTGAATATTTTCAATAAGCGATTCCATCCGATCAGGTTGCAGGTCAAGAGCGTATGCGTGAGTGAAAAAATGACGAAAGGCAAGATATTCCGTTAAATGATTGAACAATTTCGATGTAATAATGCCTTCATCCCGAGCGGTGACAAGTAGATCCCGATGCCACGACTCTCCGCTAGGAATGTCCAAAGATTTTTTTCGAAAAGTCTGTTTGAGGATGTTCTCGATACCATTGTAGAAATTATGTATCAATGTAGCGACCCCGGCCAATTCCAATTCTGAAAGTTTTGAGAGAGGAAGGTCAGGCAACTTGGATAATGTATTCTCAATGGCTTCAAATTCTGAATTTACACGCGCTCTAAAATCAACCATAGAGTAAAACTCCCTCCTCCTCAATGATATCTATGAATTTTGATTTACTGGAAAGATCAATGACATCAACAGGTTTGGAAAGGCGTATAATCAGCTCACCATAATATTTAAAAAAATCTCTCGGTGAAATTCCTTCGACAGCAATATCAATGTCACGGCTCTTATCTGGGTCAACTAAACTCGATCCAAAAAGAAGCACACGGCTGATGTGATATTTGGCCGATATCTCACGGATTATTTTTTTATCTTTTGCTGAAATCATAAATTAATTATACCATCTTAGGCAAAATTTTCTCAATCGCGAAAATGTCCAGTGATTGACCAGAAAAATTCTTGAAACCGCAAGGACATGAAGAAAACAGAATAATCGAATCAAGGATAAGTAGGAGTGGCGCGCCGGGTGAGATTCGAACTCCCGGCCTGCTGATCGGAAGCTCATCACCGCAGCCGATTCACTTCTCTTTCCGCTCCAGACGGTTCCAGTCCGGGGGCTCGACTCCCAGCAGGTTCCGGACGAAAAAATCCACCATCCGCCGATGTCCGTACTCCCCGCCTATGCCGTGGTTCGCGCCGGGGACAACCAGCAGGTCGAAGGTTTTGCCGGCCTTGATGAGGGCGTCCACCACCTGCATGGTCGATGCCGGGTCCACGTTGGTGTCCATCTCGCCAACGATGAGCAGCAGCTTGCCCTGCAGCCGGTGCGCGTTGTCCACGTTGGAGGCGGCGGCGTACTCCGGCCCCAGCGGCCAGCCCATCCACTGCTCGTTCCACCAGATTTTGTCCATGCGGTTGTCGTGGCACCCGCAGGCGCTGATGCCCACCAAGTAGAATTCGGGGTGGAAAAGGAGCCCTCCCAGCGCGTTCTGTCCGCCCGCCGAGACCCCGTAAATCCCCACCCGGCCGATGTCGTAATACGGATACTTCGCCGCCACCGCCTTGTGCCAGAGGATCCGGTCGGGGAAGCCGGCGTCCCCAAGGTTCTTCCAGCAGACGTCGTGGAAGGCCTTGGACCGGTTGTTGGTGCCCATGCCGTCCATCTGGACCACGATGAATCCCATCTCGGCCAGCGACTGCATGCGGTTGAAGGCGCTGAAGGTCTTGGGCACAAAGAAGCCGTGGGGCCCGGCGTAGATGTTTTCGATCACGGGGTATTTTTTAGCCGGGTCGAAATCGAGGGGACGGACAATGATGCCCCAGATGTCGGTTGTGCCGTCGCGGCCCTTGGCGACAAAAACCTCCGGCGCCTTCCACCCGGCCTTGACGAGCTCCGTGATGTCGGTCTTTTCAACCTCCATCATGACCTCCCCGTCGGAGGCCCGGCGAAGCACCGTGACGGGCGGGGAGTCGACGCGGGACCAGGTGTCGATGAGCCAGCTCATGTCCGGCGAGTAGGATAGTCTGTGGTGTCCGTCCCCCCCGGTCAGCGTCGTCAACCCCGTCCCGTCGAAGTTGATCCTGTAGCCGTAGACAAAATAGGGGTCCTGCTTGGGGTCCATGCCGCTCGCCTGGAAGTAGATCCGCCGGTTCTCCTCGTCCACCTTGTCCACGCCGCGGACGACCCACTCCCCCTTCGTTATCCGGTTTTTGACCTTCCCCGTCTCCCTGTCGTAGAGGTAGAGGTGGTTCCAGCCGTCCCGCTCGGACATCCAGACGATCTCCTTTCCGTCGTCAACGTCGAAGCGGTACTTGTTGTAGGAGTAGCAGAAAAACGTCTCCGCCTCCTCGCTGACAAGGGCCCGTGGCGTGCCGCCGGAGCCGACCTCGATCACCCGGTAGACCTGGTGCCCGCGCTGGTTGTACTCGAAGGTGAAGGCCCTGCCGTCCTTTCTCCAGACCGGGTTCGACATCTCGTAGGGATTGGGGAAAAGGGCGCTGTCGATTTCGGTCCGTGTTTTGGTGTCGACGTGGAAGAGGACGGGGCGTTCGATGTCGAGGGCGTCACCCGGCTTGGCGTACTCCATCTCGTGGTGTTTGGGCTGTAGCTGGTCGGCCGGTGACGATTCCACGTAGTGGATGACGCGGTGGTAGCCCCGTTGGAGGCGGGAGGCGGCGAGGTTTTTCGAATCGGGCGACCAGGCGAGGGAGGCGAAGGTGTAGTAATTCCCCTCGGAACCGTCGTGGCTGAGGGCGGTCTCCTCCCCCGTCTCCTTCGACCGGACGTACACATTGTAGTTCCGGATGAAGGCCTCCCATTTGCCGTCGGGGGAGCTTTTGGTTTCGGAGGAGGCGGCCTCGGGTGCCGGTCCCCTCTCCCACATGGAGAATCCTCCGCGCCGCCCGCGCCGGGCCGGGCCCTCTTTTTTGATCGTGTAGGATCCGAGGTCGCAGGAGTAAGTCCACTCCCCGACATCGAAGTGGACCGCTTTCTCCCCGTCCACGAAGGTGACGGACCGGAAGGGCAGGTTTTTGGGGTCAACCTTGTCCTCGAGGACGCCGGCCAAGGCGGCGGCCAGTTTATCGTGGTCGAAGGCGGGCGCTTTGGTTTTGGCGGCGGCGTCGACGATGAAGAACCCGAATCCGCCCTCGATGGATTTACGGTACCAGAAGCGGGGCGTTTTTTCGATCCAGCCGCTGCTGTCCACGATGTTGAGGGCCAGGGACTGGAATTTGGTCCGGAGCTCGGCGGCCCGCTCGTAATCGACCGGCTGGAGCTGCGCCGGAAGGAAGGCCGGCAGGAAGAGAAGGATTATAGCGAAAAAGGACAGAAATCGGCCTTTGTGGGATGACATGGATCCACCTCCTGGAGAGATAATCGGATGGGACAGCAATCGATATCGGTTCAAATCACCACAAAATTATTGGATATAGATGACTGTGTCAAGAAATATTGAGTGGTACGCCGGGAGAGAGGCCAGTCATCCGGATCCAGCCACCAACTGTTCAGCTCTTCCTCAAAAATCCCTTCAAAGTATTTTCCGAGGAGATAGTCCCTCCGGCGATCATCTTCATATTCCGGCAGCTCACCATTTTGATCAAGAAAATGTGGGAGTTTGGCATAGAGCATTTATTATGTTTTTTTGAATCTCAAGTTCCTGCTGAGCGTTTTCCTTCGTAAATGTATAGACGCCTGAACGCTGAAGCTCATCGATCCATTCCCTTAAACTCAAAGAATGCTTGTTTACCATTTTTTCTTCGATCCCTGTTCACCCCTTCACATCATCCCAGGTTTTTCCTTAAGCCAGCGCTTGACATAACAAGCATTTTGATTAAAATATAAAGCATAGACCAACTATGTTGGTCATATGACCTAAACCATTGGTCAACACAGAAAGATGTTAAAAGCGATTTTCGGATCAGAAAAAAAAGGAAGAATCCTTTTATATCTTTACACGAACGGCGAATCATATCCCAGAGAAATGGCCAGACAATTGGATTTTTATTTAAACACCGTTCAAAACCAATTATTAAATATGGAAAAAGACGGCATTCTGTACAGCAAACTCAAAGGAAAAGTGAGGCTGTTCGGTTTGAATCCCCGATACCCTTTTAAAAAAGAATTGGAATCCATTTTAGAAAAAGTACTTCAGTTTATTCCCGTTGATGATAAGGAAAGACTCTATATGCAGCGGTTGAGGCCTCGACGCACCGGCAAACCTCTTTAAAACAAAAGGAAGTGGAACGGGGGTGATGTGATCGTACGCCAGGAGAGATTCGAACTTCTGTCCTGTCCCTATTTATGAGTGAACAACGAAAGTAACTCTCGATCGATCAACTCAAAATCACTCCTCAGATTTCCGGTTTTTCATTGACGACGATGCGCCAGGTGCGGCTGTGGGGACCTGTCCGCCGTTTGAGAGATGAATATAGCGAAACATAGGAAGGGTCCCGTTTTTCGAGTTCGGAACGGATCGGTAAAACCAACTCTTCAAATCCCAAATGCTCAAGCAGCCATCCGAGACGCTGCAGCGGAGCATTTTGAGGCTCATAACGGCAGGACTCCTCCAGCTTCTCCGTATCCATCGCTTCTCCCAATTCTTGAATAACTCCAGCCACAGCATCAAGACC
>JAHIPL010000302.1 GCA_018894615.1 Acidobacteriota bacterium
AATCCGGAAGTGCTCAAATTGATGCAGCTCATCCTCAGTGATGAATTCGACCTGGATCTGCAGACTTCGGCCGTCGAAGGGCTGAAAACGCTGAAGGAAAAGATGTCCGACCTGGTTCTCTGTGATGTCATGATGCCTGAAATGGACGGCCACACCTTCTGTGCCAAGGTTAAGTCCGACGAGACGACCAAACACATCCCCATCATTCTGGTCACCGCCCGCTCGGGTGCTGAAATGCTCAAGGAAGGGATCGAGGCCGGCGCCGACGATTATGTCAATAAACCCTTTGATTCCACCGAACTGAAAGCCCGCATCCGCTCCCTTCTCCGTATGCGCAAGGCAGAGGCCAACCTGGCCCTCGCCAACATGAATCTCAAAATGAGAACCAGCGATCTGGCCGAGCGTCAGAGGTCCCTTTTCCTGGCCATGATCAAGTCTCTCGTTTCCGCTCTGGAGGCCAAGGACGAGTACACGCGGGCGCACTCGTCCCGGGTGACGGAACTGTCCATGAAGATCGCGGAAAAAATGGGGTTGGCCGACAGGGAAAAACAGGACCTGGAAATGGCCGCCATCCTTCATGACGTGGGAAAGATCGCCATTCCGGAAAACATCCTTAATAAACGAGGTCTCCTTGATGAAAAAGAGAGGGCGATCATCCAGCAGCACCCGGAGCACGGTGAGAAAATCCTGAAACCCATTCTGGAATTCAATCACATCGCCCGCATGATCAGGCACCATCATGAACGGTATGACGGCACCGGTTATCCCGACGGATTAAAAAGCGTGGAGATTCCCATCGGCTCCCGGATCATGGCCGTTGCCGACACCTTTGATGCCATCACCTCGGAACGGCCCTACAGGAACGCCGAGTCCTTCAACACCGCAACCAAGGAAATCGTCAGGTTTTCGGGAGCGCAGTTCGATCCCGAAATCGTCGGGTACTTCATCGATATCGCGCAGTCTTCCGGTTTGTGAATTCGACCGCACCACGTATTTATTCCGTTTAAGGAGAGGAGACATTTTATCATGATCGGAAGTAAGTTTTATTATCGAATTTTTGTCTGTTTTTGTCTTGTTTTCTGCCTGGCCGCTCAGGTTCTTCAGGCCGGACCGCAGAAAAAACTGGAAAACACCCCTCCCGAACTCCGGTTGAAGGGATATGAGCAGTTTCAGGAAATGCGGGACTCTTCCATTTTTAAAAGTATCAAATGGCGTTTTTTCGGCCCCGATGTCATCTCCGGACGCTGCACCGACATCGCCGTTCCCACGGGGAAAAAGCACACCATTTACGTCGGAGCTGCGACAGGCGGCGTGTGGAAAACCGTCAATTCGGGCATCACCTGGGAGCCCATCATGCACGATGTGCCCTCCATCTCCGTCGGCGACATCGCCGTCGATCCCAACAATGCCGATATCGTCTGGGTGGGCACGGGCGAGGCCAACATTTTTCGCGCCTCCATCGCCGGGACGGGGATCTATAAATCGATCGACGCCGGAAAAACCTGGGCCCATATGGGTCTGGCCGACACTCACACCATTGCTCGTATCGTTGTCCATCCGAAAAATGCGGATATTGTCTATGTCGCCTCGACCGGACACGAGTGGACGCGCAACGAAGAGCGGGGTGTCTTCAAAACCACGGACGGCGGCCAAACCTGGACCAAAGTCTATTACATCAACGATCACACCGGAGCCGTGGATCTGGTCATGGATCCGGTCGATCCGGAAATCCTGTACGCCTCGATGTGGAACAGAACCAGGGACCGCTGGAGCGACCCTCGCCCGGGACCGGGGGACGGTCTGTTCAAGACGACAGACGGCGGGACATCCTGGAAACAGATCACCAATGGACTTCCCGACCTCAATCTCACGGGACGGATCGGGATCGATGTCGCCTGCAGCAATCCTGATGTCCTTTACGCGTTTGTCGACAACCACAATCTCGGCCGCATGCCTGAAAAAGGGGAGAGGGATGCCTACGGCCGGGAGAAATCGGGGCAGGTGATCAAGGGCGCCGAGGTTTACCGGTCGGATGACAAGGGAGAAAGCTGGACGAAAGTCAGCCCCGACGACCGCTACATGGAAGGATTCGGCGGAACGTACGGCTGGGTGTTCGGCCAGCTCCGCGTTGATCCGTCCAATGAAAACACACTCTATATCATGGGGCTGCGCCTGGCCAAGTCCACGGACGGAGGTGAAACCTGGAAAACACTTTCCTATCCCGGGCTTCACGGCGACCATCACGGCCTCTGGATCGATCCCGGCGATTCCGACTATCTCATCAACGTCAATGACGGCGGCGTCAACATCAGCTACGACGGCGGAGAAACCTGGCGCGAATTCCATCACAACCTTCCCGCCGTCCAGTTTTACAACGTGTCCTTTGACATGGAGGAGCCGTTCAATGTCTACGGATCGGTCCAGGATCACAATACTTATCGCGGGAACATCTCTCACAGACCGAATTCCGGTTATATGAACATGAGAGGCAAAATGACAATTCCCTGGCAGAGGGCTCCGGGCGGAGAAGGGACCATCATCGCCGTCGATCCGACAGATTCCTCCGTCGTTTATTCCTCATCCTTTTACGGCCGACTCATGCGGTCCGAACTCAGAAATGATAAATGGGAGAGTAAAAACATCCTTCCCGATGTGGCAGAAGGTGAGCCTCCCCTCCGAGGCCAGTGGCTGGCGCCGACCATTCTCTCACCGCACAATCCCTCCATCGTCTATCACGGGATGCAGGTTGTGTTCCGGTCCTTGGACGGGGGAGAGACCTGGGAGAGAATAAGCCCCGATCTGACCACCAACGATGAGGCCACCATGGGGAAACTGCCTTTCGCCATCCCCTATCACTGCCTGACCGCCCTTTCCGAGTCACCTTTCAAATTCGGCCTGCTCTACGCCGGTACGGACGACGGGCGTGTGCACGTCACAAGGGACGGCGGTGTGACCTGGACCGATATCACAGCCGGGCTCCCCTTCAACAAACACGTCTCCAGAGTTGTCGCTTCCAAATACGAAGAGGGCACGGTCTATCTCACCCTGAACGGACGCAGGGATGACGACTTCACCGAGTATGTCTACAAATCCATGGATTACGGAAAAACCTGGACGGACATCTCCGGCAATATCCCCTGCGGACCCGTCAATGTCATCCGCGAAGATCCGAAGAAGGCCGGGATTCTGTACCTGGGAACGGACTTCGGCGTGTTTGTCAGCCTGGACGGCGGAGGCGAGTGGAACGTGCTGGGCGGAAACCTGCCTTCCTGTTTTGTCTGGGACCTCAAAATCCACCCGCGTGACAACACCCTGGTCATCGCCACCAACGGCCTGGGTATGTGGGCTGTAGACGACGTGTCGAAGGTACAGAACAGCAAGAAATAACGGCCTTTTTCCGGAGTGGGTTGCCGACACCTTGAAAACTTCGGTCGGAACCGTTCCCGTCGTCAAAACGGAGTGGAGCCGGGAAGACCGGCGTGGATGGCTCCTGGCCCGATGGACGTGGAGGCGTATGAGCTATACCGTCCCGCCGGGAAGAGGACCTTCTCGACCGAAGAAATCATTCACCGCATCCGGTCCGCCCGGCTGCAAGATCTCGTCTCCCATC
>JAHIPL010000303.1 GCA_018894615.1 Acidobacteriota bacterium
GATAGCCGCCGCATACATGGCGAAGGTGATGTCGAGGGCGGCTTCGATCTCCGCCACTTCCTCGTCGATCTTGAAGGACCTCTGCGCGACGACGGCCTTGATGAGCTCCGTCGATGCCGATCCCTTCACCTCAGCCGGGGGGATATTGAGAAGATCGGAGAGCCGAATGACCGCGTCCGCCCGGTAGGGAGGAAGAAAATGAACGGGACGTCCGGCGGCCGAGGCTTTTTTGACGGCGGCGGCAAAATCGCCTGAGGGCCGGACATCGGACAACCCCGCTATGGCGCCGCGATCCGTCATCCGGGGCTGGTCGCCCATCCAGATGATGTCGTCGATATCCAGGTCGTCACCGAAAAGGATATCCGTATCTTCGTCCACATCAACAATCCCTGCCAGGCCCGGCTGAGCCAGACCGAAGTAATAAAGAAAGGAACTGTCCTGCCTGTAGTGGTAGGTGTTGGCCGGATAGTTCATGGGCATCTCTTCGTTCCCAAGAAAAACGGCGATACCGGATTTGAGTATCCGCCTGAGAGTTGATCGCCTCTCCTTGTAGATTTTTGCGTCGAACATGATGACTCTCCTTGTTCTCAGTTATTCAAAATTTCTATTAAGATATATCAACTCCCCCGCCCAAAATCAACCGTCAGCGGAGGATTCGGCTTTTTTCCTTCATCAGGGCTTCAATGTCCTCTACCGTTCTCGGGGCGGCGGCGCTCAGGTTGTCACCGCCGGTCTCGGTGACAAGCACGTCGTCTTCGATGCGGACACCGATATTCAGATATTTCTGAACGGACGGCCGCACTCCGTCGATGAAGGCCTGGATCTCTTCCTTTTTCACCCGATGTCCCATGATGGCTGCGAGGTTGGGCAGGATGTGCTCACCGATGTAGATCCCCGGCTCGACCGTCAGAATCATTCCCGGCTCGAGGAGGATCCCCACACCGTCATCGGGCCCGCGGCCTCCCACATCGTGGACGTCGAGCCCGATCCAGTGGTTGGTGTTGTACATGAGCCAGACAGAGAGCTGCCAGTCGCTGTCCTTGTCCGTCATCAGCCCCAGCCGAAAAAGTTCGTCCTTGAGAATCTCAACCGCGGTTTGGTGGATTTCATCCAATCCCCGTCCCGGCCGAATGGCGGCCACCGCAGCGATCTGGGATTTGAGGACCGCATCGTAGATGTCTCGCTGTTCCGGTGTGAAGACGCCGCTCACGGGCATGGTGCGCGTCACGTCAGCCGTGTAGCGGTCCACCATGGCCCCGACATCCATCACCACCAGATCCCCATCCTTTGTCCGGTGAGTGTTGGCCTCGTAGTGAAGATAGGTCGACCTTGGCCCGGAACCGACAATGGACGGAAATCCTGGTCCCCGGGCGCCGGATTTACGGAACACAAATTCGATCACGGATTCCAGCTCGTATTCATACATCCCCGGTTCCGCCGTCCGCATGACCTCCTTCAGCGCCTCGCAGGTGATGCGGCAGGATTCCCTGGTTTCCGCAATCTCGACGGCGTCCTTCACGAGCCGCATGGCGTGGATCTGCGGCTGAGGATTGACAAGGATTTGCGGCCGGTCGCCGAAGGGCCTTTTGATCCGGCGCAGAACCAATTCCGAAAGTGAATCGTCCGAAAGATCGCAGTAAATCCGCTTCCGTCCCTGGAGAAACCGCCCCAGTCGGAATTCCAGTTCGGTGACCGGAAACACCTCATCCACTCCGAACAGTACTGCGGCCTCTTCCAGGGTGGGCTGTTTCCCCACCCAGGTGATCTGGGCCGGCCGCTGCGGCTGAAGAAAAAGAATGGATTTTGACGACTCACCCGGCAGCAGCACGAGGGCGGCCGGCCCTGAATCGACACCTGTCAGATAATAAAAGTCAGGATTGAAGCCTTGGGTTCGAAAAACGGCAATCCCATCCCGTTCCATGGTCAACATGAGCCGCAGCCGCCTGTCCTTAAAAACATCGTTCTTCGCCCCCTCGAAAGGGGTTGCCGTAACAAACACAAGACCGGCAATCAGCACAAATGTCAGCAGCCGAATCGTAATACTTTTCATTGATACATCTCCCGGTTCAGTGTGTCGAAATCCATTCAGGATTTTAGCATACATTCAGGGACGGCGCCGCTCAAAACGGAATTTGGCGAGCTCCCGGGGC